>JAIPEI010000075.1 GCA_021737245.1 Deltaproteobacteria bacterium
CCTGGGCCCGGGATCGGTGGAGGCCCCCGGTGCTACCATGGGCTCCGAGGACTTTGCCTTCTACATGAAGCACGTGCCCCGGGGCGCCCTTGTCCGCATCGGCCTGGGGTCCCCGGGCCGGGAGCCCATGCGGCTCCACAACGACCGCTTCGACTTCAACGACGACGCCCTTCCCGTTGGAGCGGCCCTCTTGGCCGGGCTGGTACTCCGGACGCACGGCACGATCGACGGATGAGCGCGGGGGCTGCGGAGCGGGTGCCTCAGGTCACGTAGGATGAGATCCCGAGGGAGTAGCCGCCGTCCACCACGAGAAGCGTGCCCCCCCGGCTCCTTTCCTCCGGCCCCCTTTCCTTTCTCGAACCTCGATCCTTGCTCCTTGATCCTTTCCCCCTGCTCCTATGCGCAGAGCTCGATCACGAGCCCGGCGAACACCTGGGCCGTCTCCACGAGCTCGTCCGCAGTCACGTACTCGTCCACCGTGTGGGCCCGGGAGAAGTCTCCGCCGCCGTACATGATGCCGGCCACCCCGTTCATGGAGGTCCAGTAGGCGTTCCCCAGGGAGGAGTAGCCGGCCATGTTGCCGGTAGGGACCACGCTCTTGCCGGTGAGCTCGCCCACCACGTCCTGGACCGTCTTCACAAAGGGGTGGTCCGGGCCGATGCCGCCGGTCTGGCGGTCGTTTAAAAGGCGCATGCTCTCCACCACGAAGTCGGGGTCCCTGGCCTGGAGCTCCTGGACCGTTCGGTCCATGAACGCCTTGACCACCTCCTTCTTGCGGGCGGGCCGGATGTCGAAGGTGATCCTGCAACGCTCCGGGACCACGTTGACGGCCTCGCCCCCCTGGAGAATCCCGAGGTTCACCGTGGTGGCGCCCATGAGCGGATCCTCGTGGATTTCGAACCGCCTGACCGCATTGGCCAGGTCGATGGCGCGGTCCACGGCGTTGATCCCCTCGGCCGGGTTGCCCCCGTGGGCCGGCCGGCCCTTCAGAACGTACTCATACCAGAGCCGCCCCCGTGCCAGGCATCCCACCGTGTCGATGCCCGTAGGCTCACCTGCGATGTGGTAGTCCGGCCTCGGGAACCCGTTCTCCTTGAATCCGCGCTCGATCAGGTAGCCCATGCCGGGCCACTGGCCGATCTCGTCGTCCACAGTGGAGGTGAGGAGCAGGTCCCCCTGGAGCTCCACGCCCGCCTCCCGGAGCGCCCGGTACACGATGAGCTGCACGGCCAGGTGGGCCTTGGTGTCCTCGGCCCCGCGGCCGTAGATGCGTCCCTCGTGGAGCTCGCCGCCGAAAGGCGGGTGGCTCCAGGCACTCTCGTTCCCCGTTCCCACCACGTCCATGTGGGCGTCCAGACAGAAGACCGGCCCGCTCCCTTTTCCCCGAACCCGGGCCACCACGTTGGGCCTGGGGACCGTGAGCCCCAGGGCCTCGATCTCCTCCCTAGGGGCCTCCACCACCATGGGTTCCAGCCCCTCGGCCCGGTAGTTCTCGAACATGGCCTCGGCCATGCGGGCATAGTCTCCAGGCGGGTTCACCGAGGGGATGCGAACGAGCTCCTGGGTGATGCGGACCAGGTCGTCCCGGGCCTGTTCCACCCGGGCGGCCACCGCCGCGCGAATCGCCTTCTTGTCCGTGCTCATGTCAGCCTCCTGATGTACTGTGTCGGTGTCGGTGTCGGTGTCGGTGTCGGTAACGGTGACGGTGACGGTGAATGGCGTGAGCTCAGCCTTCGCCGCCGTTCAAGTGGCAGGCGATCCACCGGCCGTCCGGGCCGGGCCGGAGATCCGGAACCTCCCGGCGGCAGGCCTCGATCTCGTGGGGGCAGCGGGGCCAGAAGCGGCAGCCCGGGGGAAAGCTCTCGGGGTTGGGCGGCTCCCCGATGCCCTCGGCCTCCTCTCCGCCGGTCCCCGGCTTCTTCCCGATCATGGGGATGGCCGAGATAAGGAGACGCGTGTAAGGGTGGATCGGACGTTCGAAGAGCGCTGAGGTCTCCCCCATCTCCACGATTCTTCCGGCATACATGACCGCCAGCCGGCTGCACATCATGCGCACCACGCTCAGGTTGTGGGAGATGAAGATGTAGGTCAGGTCGAAGCGGTCCTTCAGGTCCAGGAACAGCTTGAGAATGGTGGCCTGGACCGAGACGTCGAGCCCCGAGGTGGGTTCGTCCAGCACCACGAGGGAGGGGTTCAGGCACAGGATCCGGGCCAGCCCCAGCCTCCGCTGCTGGCCGCCGCTGAACTCGTGGGGATAGAGGGAGAGGTGCTCCTCACCCAGGCCGACCGCTGCGAGCATCTCCCGGACCCGCTCACGCACGGCCCTGCGGTTCAGGTCCGTGTGAATGACCAGGGGTTCGGCCAGGATCCGCCGCACCTTCCACATCGGGTCCAGCGACGAGCCCGGGTCCTGGTACACGTACTGGATCTCCCGCTTGAGCCGGATGGACGCCCGCTTGCTCAAGCGGGTGATGTCCCTCCCCTTGAAGCGGACCTCGCCTTCGGTGGGCCGGTAGATGCCCAGGAGGGTCTTGCCCAGGGTGGACTTGCCGCAACCGCTCTCGCCCACCACGCCGAAGGTCTCGCCCGGCAGGACCTGGAAGGTGACGCCGTCCAGGGCCTTGACCCGCCGGGGCTTTCCCTCCAGGAAGCTCCCGGACCCCTTGAAGTGCTTTCGCAGGCTGTGGACGTCCAGGATGGGTTGGGTCATGGCTGCGACTCCACGGGATGAAAGCACCGGACCCAATGTCCCGGCTCGATCTCGACCTTTTCCGGACGTTTCCTTCTGCAGTCGGCCGAGGCCGACGGGCACCGGGGGTGAAACCGGCACCCCTCCGGGGGGCGAAGCAGGCTGGGGACCTCGCCGGGGATGTCTCGAATGTCGCCTCCCGGGGTGGGCAGGCTCTCCAGGAGCTCCCGGGTGTAGGGGTGGCCCGGCCGCTCGAAAAGGCGCTCCGAAGGGGCGTCCTCCATGTCCTGCCCGGCGTACATGACCACGATGCGCCGGCAGATCTGGCTCGCCACACCCAGGTCGTGGGTGATGAAGAGGACCGAGACGTTCATCTCCCGAACCAGTCCGCGAAGGAGGGCCAGGATCTGGGCCTCCACGGTCACGTCCAGGGCCGTGGTGCACTCGTCCGCGATGACCAGGCCCGGCCGGGGGAGGAGCGCCATGGCGATCATGAGCCGCTGGCGCTGCCCCCCGCTGAACTGATGCGGGTACCGCTTGAGCTGCTCCCAGGGGGAGGGGATTTGCACCTCGCGGAGCATGTCCAGGGCCCGCTCCATCTCGATGCTTCCCGACGGACCCCGGCCGCCCTTCCACTTGAGGATGTCCCGCACCTGGGTGCCCACGGTGAAGACCGGGTTCAGGGAGTTGAACGGATCCTGGGGGACCAGGGAGATCCCCCTTCCCCGCACCGTCGCGTTGAGCTCCTTCTCGGACATGGTCAAAAGGTTGCGGCCGTCGAACCGGATGCGCCCTCCGGCGATCCGGGCCGACGGGGGAAGGATGCGAAGCACGCTGCGGGTCGCGGTGGTCTTTCCCGAACCGCTCTCGCCGATCAGGCCCACCACCTCTCCCCGGTCCACAAAGAGCTGCACGCGGTCCAGGGCCTGCACCACCCCCCGGTCCGTGTGAAAGTGCACGGTGAGGTCGTTCACCTCCAGCAGCCTGTCGTTCGAACCCGTCACGTCCTGCTCAACCGCCCCCGATCGTTTGGTCTCATGAGTTGTCCTTGATTTTCGGGCCCCTTCTTTTCCTTTCCCTCACCTCTCGGCTCTCGAATCTTTTGCTTTTCCTTACCTCTTTCCTCTTATCTCTTTTCTCTTCTCTTTTCCCTCACCTCTCGCCTCTCATCTCACATCTCTTTTGCTTTTCCTTACCTCTTTCCTCTTACCTCTTTTCTCTTTTCTCTTTCCCTCATCTCTCAACTCTCTTGTCTCTTGTCAGTCGAACCCCCTTCGAATCCTCGGGTCCAGGATGTCCCGCAGGCCGTCGCCCAGCATGTTGAACCCCATCACCACGATAAAAATGGCAAGCCCCGGAAACGTGGCGTACCACCAGGCGTCCGGCAGGAACTGGCGGGACTCCGCGATGGTCACCCCCCACTCGGGCGTCGGCGGCTGGGCGCCCACCCCCAGGAAGCCGAGGGTGGCGGCGGTGAGAATGGTGAAGCCCATCCCGATGGAGCTCCGCACGATGATCGATGAGCTGACGTTGGGCAGCACGTGGAGCACGATGGTTCGGAGGCTTCCCGCGCCAACCGCCTCGGTGGCCTCCAGGAAGGCCCGCTTCTTGAGGGCCCGCGTCTCCGCGTAGACGATCCGCGTGAACCAGGGCCAGTAGGTGATGGAAAGCGCCAGGATGACGCTTCGAATGCTCGGCCGGAACGACTGGGCCAGGAAGATGGCCAGGATCACCTGCGGGATGGAAAGAAAAATGTCGGCCACCCGCATGATTCCTTCGCTGAAAAGGTTCTCGAAGTAGCCGGCCACGAGCCCCAGGGGCACGCCGATGAGAAGGGACACCCCCACGGCGATCACGGCGATGACCAGCGTCACCCGGGTGCCGAAGAGGAGCCGGCTCAGGATGTCCCGTCCCATGCTGTCCGTTCCCAGGAGGTGCTCGGCCGAAGGGGGCTGCAGCCGGTCCGCCGGGTGAATCTGAAAGGTGTCCTCGGGATAGGGCGCCAGCACCGGGGCGAACAGGGCCGCCAGCAGCAGCACGAAGATGATGACAAACCCGGTGAAGGCGAGCCGGTCGCGGGTGAACTTCTTCCATGCCAGGCGAAACCCTTTCATGTCTCCGCCTTCCTGGGATCGATGAGGGACAGCGCGATGTCCACGAGCAGGTTCACGGTTACATAGGCGATCCCCGCCAGCAGGGTCACGCCCAGAATCGCCTGGTAGTCCGAAAGCACGATGGCGTTGAAGGCGTAAAGCCCCAGGCCGGGCCAGTCGAACACGGTTTCGATCACCACGGTCCCGGCCAGGAGCAGCCCGAAGAGAAGCCCGATCTGGGTGACCGTGGCGATGATGGCGTTCCGCAGGAGGTACTTGTAGATGACGAGCCGGGGAGGCAGGCCCATGGCCCGCTCGTAGGTGATGAAGTCCTGCTGGACCACGTCCAGGACGCCGGAGCGCGTGAATCGCGTGATGGTGGCGAACGAGGCGAAGGCCAGCGTGAGGGACGGCAGAATCATGTGGACCGCGGCGCTCCAGAGGGCCCGGCCGTTCAAGGTGAGGAGCGCGTCCAGGATGTACATGCCCGTGATGGAGGCGGGCGGGTCCACGCTCATGCCGATGCGCCCCCCGAGCGGGGTGATCCCGAGCCACATGCTGAAGAAGAGCTGGAGCATGATGCCCAGCCAGAAGCTGGCGATGGCGAGCCCGGCCACGGTCACGCCGCGGAGCAAATGGTCCAGAACCGAGTTCCGCTTGAGCGCGGCCAGAATCCCCAGGGGCACGCCGATGAGGATGGAGAGCACCATGGAGACCAGGGTGAGCTCCAGGGTGGCGGGAAATCGGTCCACGAGGTCGTCGAACACCTTTCGCCCGGAGTAGAGGCTCTTGCCCATGTCCCCCTTGGCCAGGCGCTTCAGGTAGAGGACGAGCTGCACGGGGAGGGGCTCGTCGAACCGGTACTGCTTGCGAAGGGCTTCCACCTGCTGGGGCGTCGCCATCTCGCCGGCCACAAGGGCGGCCGGATCGGCCGGGATCACGCGCGAGATCACGAACACCAGGACCAGGAGTCCCAGGATCGTGGGCACGGCATAGACCACCCGCTTGCACGCGTAGATGAGTAGGCTGCGATTCATGAAAAACAGATGCCTCCCTCCCCCTGCGAGGGAAGGGAGGCGGAAGTTACGGGTTTGCTCAGATACCCGATCACGCCAGGTGGATCCAGCGGCACTCCTGCCCGTTTCCAACGGGACAGAACCTGAGGCCCTTGACGCTCTTACGGTAAGGCCCGTACCACTTTGTGTTGTAGATCCAGATGTCGGCCGCGTCGTCCACCACGATTCGGCTCGCCTTCTCGTAGAGCTCCTTCCGCACGGTGCGGTCGCTCACGGTCCGGGCTCTGGCGAGGAGATCGTCCACCTCGGGGTTCTTGTACCAGGAGGAAGCCTTCCAGGCGCCCCACCGGGAGGAGCTGTACATCTCGCCGATCCAGTTCTCAGGGTCCGCGTAGTAGGTGCTCACCCAGTGGATCCACATGTCCGGCGAGGTGTCCATGTCCTTGGCCTTGCCCGAGAGCGTGGGCCAGGTCTCCCGGATGATGTTCACGTCGATCCCGATCTGCCGCAGCCCGGCCTGGAGGATCAGCGCGGCGTCGTCCGTCTGGGAGTACCCGGTCATGGGGTGGATGTTGAGCGGACGGTCCACCTTGACCTTGGCCTCGGCCAGCTCGGCCTTGGCCTTTTCCAGGTCGAAGGAGTAGCCCTTAAGGTCGTCAGGGGATCCCCACATGTTGTTCGGAATGGGCCCGGGGTTCCGGGCCACCCGGCCCTTGAGAATCTCGTTGTTGAAGGAGTCGTAATCGAATGCGTAGCTGATGGCCCGGCGTACATGGACATCGTTGAAGGGGGGGCGCTGGTTGTGCATCCGGATCAGGCAGATCCGCATGGACTGCTCCTCGTAGACGGTGATGTCCCGGGCGTCTTCGAGCTTGGCGATCTGTTCCACGGGGAGGTAGCCGTCGCAGCCGTGGATGTCTCCCTTCATGAGGGTCATGACCCTGGAGGCCGTCTCGTGGATGGTTCGAAACTCGATCCGGTCCACGTGCTTGCCTTCCCAGCCCATCCAGTGGTCCTTGAAACGTTTCCCTTTCCAGCCCACGCCCGGGGTGTACTCCTCCAGGATGTAGGCACCCGAGCCCGCCTCGTTCTGGCTGAGCCACTCGCTGCCCCAGGGGCCGGCCTTGCCCTCCACCACCTTGGGGTTCACCACGCAGAAGGTGGGCATGATGGAGAGGAAGGGCGCGTAAGCCTCCTTCAGGGTGAAGGCCACGGTGTAGCGGTCCACCGCCTTCACGCCCTCTGCGTCGATCACCGGCTTGAACAGCGCCGAGGCCCCCTTGCCGAGGGCGAGGAGCCGCTCCATGCTGTACTTGACCGCCTCCGCCGTGACCTCGTCGCCGTTGTGGAATTTGGCACCCTTGCGGAGCCTGAAGGTCCAGGTGCGCTCGTCGTCGCTCACGGTGAAGCTTTCGGCCAGCCAGGGATGAATCTTGGGAGGGTTGTCCAGGTACCGGTATAAATGATCGTACAGGTTGAGCCGGAGGTTTTCCGAGGTCACGTCGTAGATGGCGTGAGGATCCATGCTCTGGAACTCGCTGGGTCCTCCCCAGATGAAGCGGGGCGATTCCGCCGCCCATGCGCGAAGAGGGTGAAGCTGAAGCCCGGAGAGCGCGAGAGACCCCATGCCGACGCTCTTGATGAAATCCCTCCTGGTGACCCCATTGCCGCTGCCTTTGCCGGATGGACCTCTTCCTTCCATGACTGGTCTCCTTTCCATGTGGAATGCTGATGATTCACGTCTCAGGGCCTGGAATTTTCAGGCCCGGCATTCATGGTTGACGGCTTCGCAAAAACCCGATCAGCTTCCGGCCGACCTGGGACCCACCCGCTCCCGAAGGGCCGCCTGAAGCCTTCGCACGACCGGTCCGGGTTCCGTCCTCCTGAACGAGTCGTTCAGGATCCGGAGCACCGGGGTGACCTCCACCGTGGTGCCCACGATCATGATCTCCTCGGCCCGCCGGGCCTGCTCCACCGTGATCGCCTCCTCTCGAACCGGGATTTCGAGCTCCCGGCAGAGATCCAGGACCACGGAGCGGGTGATCCCGCCGAGGATGGCGTTCGTCCGGGGCGGGGTGACGGCCTCTCCTCCGAAGACGGCGAACACGTTGCTGTGCGTCCCCTCGGTCAAAACGCCGCCGCGCTCGAAGAGCGCTTCGGACGCGCCGGCGTCCATCGCCTCCTGGTGGGCCAGGACATTGGGAAGAAGCCCGATCGTCTTCAGGTCGCACCGGGCCCAGCGCAGGTCCGGCACGAGGATCACGTCGACGCCGTGCTCCATCTCCGCGGCGTGGGGCGTGAAGAACCGCGCCGAGGCAAAGACCGTGAGGGGCGTTTCCCTCGGAGGAAACCGGTGCGTGCGGGGAGCCGCCCCCCGGGTCACCTGCAGGTAGACCGTTGCATCTCCTCCGGCGAGACCGTTTCGCGCGATGAGGGTCTCCGCCACCGCGCCGAGAAACCCGAAGTCCGTCCTTTGAAACCGCAGGGCCCGCGCTCCGTACGACATCCGGTCCAGGTGGGCCATGGTCTCGAAAAGCCTTCCTTCGTAGCTTCGGATGACCTCGTAGAGGCCGTCGGCGAACAGGAAACCGCGGTCATCGGGTGAAACGGAGACCTCGTCCTTATCCAGATATCGGCCGTTGAGGTATGCGATCATGGCGAGCGAACCATCGATTTTCGTATCCTGAAAGCCGCGTGGGGCCTTGCTCTCGAAATTTCGAGCATAATCCCGCCGGCCCACTCATGTCAACGAGGGAGACGGATTTTCAGGCGATGATTATCAAGACGGGGTGCCGCCGGGGTTTTGACTTGACACACCGCCCTCGAAAGGCGTGAATGGATGTCGAGGCGTCCCGTTCAACCACTCAGGGCTTTCCCTGCCCTCTGGCGAGGCCCGGCCATGCAAAACGCGTCCCCCGATCCGCTCCGATTCCTCCGGTTCACCATGGACAGCCTCCCCATCGGCGTGTTCACCGTGGACGCGAACCGGAGGGTCACCAGCTTCAACCCGCAGGCGGAAACCATCACCGGGTACTCGAAGGAGGAGGTCCTGGGGCGGTACTGCGGTGAGGTGCTCCAGGGCGGCATGTGCAAGACCCAGTGCCCGCTGGCGAGCGTCATTCGACGGCGGACCCCCCTGGTCCGGCTGGAGACCACCATCCAGGACCGCAACGGAAAGACCATACCGGTCAGCCTTCAGACGGCTGCGCTGCTCGACGACGAGGGGAGGCTGCTCGGCGGGGTGGAAACCTTTCAGGACATCTCCTACCTCAAGAGCCTCGAGCGTGACAAGGCCGCCTTCGTGTCCATGATCGCCCACGACATGAAGTCATCGCTCACCATCATCGGGGGGTTCGCCCGCCGGCTCCAAAAACCGGCGGCCCGGAAAGACGGGGGGAAGTCGGCCCAGTACCTGGACATCGTCCTGAACGAGACGGAACGGCTCGAGTCCATGATTCAGGACTTTCTGGAGTTCTCCCGGCTGGAGACCGGAAGGATCAAGCTGGACCTCCGTCCCGTGCCCCTGAACGAGGAGATCGAGCGTCTCGTGACCACCAGTCAGTTGCAGGCGGAGCACCTCGGTATCCGGATGGCGTTTCATCCGGACCCCCGGCTCGGCACCGTGACGGCCGATGCCGAGCGTTTGCGAAGGGTCTTCAGAAACCTCCTGGACAACGCACTCAAGTTCTCCGAATCCGGAGGAAAGGTGACCGTCACCACCCAGGATGCGGACGCGTTCGTGCGCGTGCTCGTCGCGGACGAGGGAGTGGGGATCGAAGCGGCGAAGCTTCCCCGCGTCTTCGTCCCTTACTTCCGCGCACACGACAATTCAAAAACCAGGGGATTCGGCGTGGGCCTCGCCACGGTCAAGGCGGTGGTGGAGGAACACGGCGGGCACGTGGAGGTGGAAAGCGAACCGGCCCGCGGCTCCACCTTCACCGTCCACCTGCCCAAGGCTCCGGTCGCAGGGGAGGTCCCGGCATAGGCCCGCTCCAAAGCTACCCGGCCGGCTTTCTCATGTACGACTCCAGGGCGTCCTGGAGGGTGGCCGCCGCGAGGAACGCACAGTGGCGGTCCTCCTCGGGCAGACCGCCGAGGACGGCGAGGATGGTTTCGCCGGATATGTCCGTCACCTCCTCGGGCGTTTTTCCCCGGGCCAGCTCTGCGGCGAATGATCCGCAGACCGCGCTCGATCCGCATCCATCGGTTCGGTAGGTCGCCTCCGCGACCCGCTCTCCCTGAACGCGCAGAAAGATCTCCATGGTATCCCCGCACGAGCCGGTGAGGCGGCCGTACCCGTCCGGATCCTCCAGCACGCCCTCGTACTGCGGGTCGCGCCACCGTTCATAGGCCGCCTCGCCGTATTCCCTTCTGGCCTCCTCGTAGACCTGCTCCTGCAGGTCACGGACAAAGACGTCGAACTCGTCAGCCACGGTCCTTTCCCTCCTCGATCCACAGCTCCAGCCCACCACCGGCGCTGGTTTTCCATTCATGATGCCGAAAATCGTTTCAAAGTGCAACGACAACCTGATAGCATGAAACAATCGTCGAAACGCATTTGAAACGCTCTTGACAAACTATGGTATACGGTATACTGAAACGACGTTGCATGGTTCTTTGACGGCAGCTCCGCCCATCTGGACAGGCTCCCCATCCTGCCGCCTGCTCTTCCGGAGGTTCATGCTCATGTTCTTTTCTGTGCTCTTATACGGTTCGCTGTGCATCTTCGTGCTGGGGACGGCCTGGAGGGTATCCAGCTGGTTCGCCCGCAGCATCGGCCCCGGGTCCCGGGAGATCTCCCCGTCCCGGAGGGTCGGCGCCGCCCTCTCCGGCGCAGCGCGAACCGTCTTCAGCAGAAGAATCGGGACCGTTTTTCGCGTCGTCCTCGTAGACGGTCTCCTCCAGTGGAGGATCCTGAAAGAGGATTTCCTCCGCTGGCTCACGCACTTTTCCATCTTCTCGGGATTCGTGCTCCTCCTCCTGATGCACGCCCTGGACGACCTGATCACGGCGAACCTGTTCGAGTCCTACTACGCCACGGTCAACCCCTACTTCTTTCTGAGGGATCTGGCCGGCGTTCTGGTCCTCGTCGGGCTGGCACTGGCCGTGATCCGGCGGTCCGTGCTGAAAGTACCCCGGTTGCACACGCGCGCGCCGGACATTGTGGCCATTGTGCTCCTGGCGGGGATCATGGTCTCGGGCCTTTTTCTCACGGGCGCCAAGATGGGCTCCCATGACGCATACCAGCGCATGGTGGAGGAGTGGGCCGACTCGGACGACCCCGAGGAGCTCCGGGCCCTGGAGAGCTACTGGATTCAGGAGCTGGGTCTCTACGCCACCCATCTTTCCCCGCCGCTCGCCGCGGCTGCGACGGCCGAAGCCCGGGAGCTCCACGAGATGAGCTGCGCGTTCTGCCACGCCCGGTCCCAGTGGGCCTTTGCGAGCTACGGTGTGAACCGGGCCCTCTCCCCCGCTGCATCCTTCCTGGAAGAGATCGATTCAGCCGCCCTTTTCCGGCACATCCACCTCCTGGCCTGCTTCATCGGGCTTGCCTACCTGCCCTTCGGCAAGATGTTCCATGTCATTGCGACCCCGGT
>JAIPEI010000076.1 GCA_021737245.1 Deltaproteobacteria bacterium
GAGGGTGTTCACCTTGGGAACCAGCGTGCGCAGGCGGATGAAATGGGGAGATACGAGGCTCAAAACCTTTGCCGTGGCCCTGGCGTGGGCCTCCGTGCGCTCCGCGCCGCCCAGGCCCAGCACGACGTACTCGCTGAGCTCGATGCCGGCCTCCTTCACGAGCCGGCCCGCCAGTACCTGCTCCTCTGCGGTGACGCCCTTTTTCACCCGACGCAGGACTTCGTCGTCGCCGCTCTCGAGACCCACATGGATGCGGTTCAGCCCGGCTTCGCAGAGGCGCTTCAGGTCGTCGAAGCCCTTTTCCAGGATATACTGCGACGACCCGTAGACCGTGATGCGCTCCACGCGAGGCAGCTGCTCCCTCGCGTACCGGCAGACCGCGGCCAGGTCCCGGGTGGGCATGGCGATGGTGTTCCCCGCGGGGAAGAACAGGCTCTGAAACCGGTCTCCGACCTCGTCCCGGGCCTGGCGGATGTCCTCGCAGATCTCCTCCACGGAGCGCACGCGGTAGCGCGGGCCCTGCTTGTAGACCATGCAGAAGGTGCACTTGTTGTGGGGACACCCGACGGTGGCCTGGATCAGGAGGCTGTCCGCCTCACTGGGCGGCCTGTAGATGGGACCTTCGTATCGCATATCTTAAAAAACGAATGCTCATCCAATGCTTAACAATATAAATACAACTTCTCTAATTTAATGGAAATCCACTGCATACCACAAGCCGACATCATGACGAAAGCTCGAACCCGAGACCGGGCTCGGGCCGGGCATACAGGGTGCCCTTTTTCAGGATGACGGCGCCGGCGGCGGGGTCGTCCAGCAGGTCCAGGTGACCGTCCAGGTCAGCATACCGCACGTTGCCCCGGGCCAGGGCGAAATGGAGGCCCGCGGTGATGGCCAGGGCCGATTCGTCCATGCATCCCACCATGACCTCGAGCCCGGCGGAGCGCGCCACCGCGTTGATCTGGAGCGCCTCCGAGATGCCTCCGACCTTCATGAGCTTGACGTTCACCATGTCGGCCAGGCCCCGCCGGGCGATGCGAAACGCGTCCCGCAGGCTGAGAAGGCTCTCGTCGGCCATCACCGGGATGGCGACGCTCCGGGTCACACGGCCCAGCAGGGCGGGCTCTCCCCGGGGGGTGGGCTGCTCGATCAGCTCCAGGCCGGCGCGGCGGGTCTCCCGGACAAAGGTGAGGGTCTCCTCCAGGGAAAATCCCTGGTTCGCGTCGAACCGGAGCCCCACGCCCCGCCCCACCGCCTCCCGGGTGCGGACCATGCGCTCCACGTCCTCTGCGACGTCCTGACCCCCTTTGACCTTGTGGGCCCGGGAACCCTGTTGCACGCGTTCCCTCGCCTGCTCCACCGTCTCCTCCACGGGCAGGATGCCGATGGTGACGCTGGTGCGGATCCGGTCCCGGTACCCGCCGAGGATCTTCCAGAGCGGCAGGCCCGCGGCCTTTCCCAGGAGATCGAACAGAGCCATGTCCACGGCCGCCAGCGCCGATGGGTGGCTCTCGAGGGGCCTTCTCAACCGCTCCAGGAGCCTGGCCGTGCGGAGGGGATCCGAGCCCCGCAGGACCGCAGCAACCCGTTCGTCCAGGACCTGCAGGGTCCCTTCGACCGTCTCCCCGGTCACGGCGAGGTCCGGGGCCGCACAGCCGAATCCCGACGGCCCCGCGCCCGTGTCCAGGCGCACGAACACGTTCTCCGTGGAGCGGATGGTCTCGTAGGCGATGGTGTAGGGCTCTGCGAGGCGCATGGGCACGGACCAGGCCTCTACGCGACGGATTCTCATGTCTGAGGGCCTCGCAAAAGCCGTCCCGGCCGCCGGCCGCACCGCAATACCCCGCTGGAATCGCCGGGGCGGGTCACGCGATCTCGGACTTTTCTCCGCTCCATCATGGTTTCAGTACCGTTTCTGGTAGATCTCGTCCAGGTTCAACCGCTTCAAGTCCTCGACAAAGGCGACCAGGTGCCGGATCATGAGCGCCCACATCCGCTCCCCCTTCTCCCTGGTCGCTCGGGTGGGATCGCCCAGGACCCCGGTGATGGAGAGCCGGGAGGTGTATGCGTACCAGTCCACGCTTCTCTTGGAGGTGAAGTCCAGGTATCGGCTCGAGAACTCGGGAACGAACCGGCTCGCGCGGTCCATGCGCACGCCCTCCGGGCGAACGGCCAGGGTCGTACTCGTCTCGATCTCCCCGGCGTGGACGTCGTTGGGTGTCTCCGCCAGGGCGTTGATGTCCGGATCGCTCGTCTCTCCCGTGTCCACGCAGGTGAAGATGTGGGCGTCGCGGTTGATCTTCTGGGCCGCGAACTGGAGCGCCGGGCCGTTTCCCCCGTGGCCGTTGATGATCACGAGCTTGGTCACGCCGTTCCGCGCCGCGGCCATGCCGATGTCATAGGCGATCTGGGAAAGGGTCTCCGGGGTGACCCCGATGGTTCCGGGAAAGTCCGCATGGTGGTAGGAGACCCCGTAAGAGACCAGTGGAAGCACCAGGGGCTTGGGATCGGTGCACCCCCGGGCCACGGCGCGGGCCAGGTAGTCCGCGTCAAAGGCGTCCGTGTCCAGGGGAAGATGGGGACCGTGCTGCTCGATCGCCCCCACGGGGAGCAGGGCCACGTCCACCTCCCGGAAACGGGTCTCGGCCTCGGGCCAGGTCAGCCCGCCCAGGAGAAACGACGGGCCGGCGCCGTTTGCTTCCCGCTCGGTGGCCGCACTCCCGCCGGACCGGGGCTTTTCGAAGCGATAGGGCCGGCTGAACGAGTCGTCCTCCAGGGGATCGAACTCGATCCAGCTTCTGCCGCTCCGGTAGAGGGACTTTCGGGCATGCTGCTTCCAGATGCGGTAGAGGCCCGCCCGGAGATCCGCGGGCAGGCTTTCCTGGGGGGACCGTTCCTGGTCGAAGCGCACGCTCATGACCTCCGGGTGCTCTCTCGCGGGCACCTCCCCGATCTTCTCAACGGAGGCCACGCCTTTCGCCCGCAGGAGAAACCCGAGGTGTGCGGCCTCCGGCTTCTCCTGGTGGACGCCTCCGGCCGCGAGGTCGTCCAGGCACGCCCTGACCTGCGCGTCGCTGTATCCGCAGACTCCAGGGTCCGCACCCAGGGCCACGAGCATCCCCACGATCCTGCGGCATTTCTCGCACCGGCCGCAGGGCCGAACGGCTTCGTCCTTCTTGTGGGCCGCATGGCAGGAGACCTGAAGCCGGAGCAGATCCGGGTACCGCTCGGCGAGGATCCGCTCGATCAGGAGCTCGGACAGGGGGCGGACGATGGAGAACTGGGTGACGCCCCACCCCTTCTTCAGGAAGTAGCGGGTCAGGGACTCGTCGAAGTGACGACTCTGGTCGTAAAGGCCGTCGAAGTGGGAAATGCCCTGGAACGTGACCCGGCGGGTGGTGTCGAACTCGTCGCCCACCAGAATGCGCCCGATGCCGCGGCGCCGCACCAGCGGCAGGATGCCGAATAGAAACACGGCCACGGTCCAGAGCCTCACCGGATAGGCGTCGGATCGGACGCGCCCGTGGTCGGGCCGCACAAAGGGCAGAAAGCGGAGCATCCAGTTGTAGACCCGGTCCGCGTTCGTCCAGACCCGGCCCGTCTCCGGAACGTGATCCCGAAGGTAGCGGTAGGCGTTGAGCGCCGTGAACCAGTGGCGGCCCGACTCGTTCACGAACAGGGGGTGAACCTCGTACCCGAGCTCCCGCATGAGCCCGTAGCTCAGGAGGCTGTCCTTCCCGCCGCTGGAGAGCACGGCGCAGCGCTCCGGGCTCGTTTCCCAGGCCCGCCTCTTCCGCCGGTCGATCGCCGCCTCGGCCTCTCCCGGCTCGAACACCAGCCGGGCGCGCAAATAGCTCTTCTTCCGGACCACGGGGAGGTCCGCGGCCGGCCCGGTGAGGAACGGGTTGGGCCGGAGGAACTTGTTGACGTAGATCTCGCGGGCTGTGTTCCCGGCGGCCCCCTCCAGGAACCGGCGGTCCGCTGAGTCGTAAGGCCCCCGGAAGCGGATCTCGTCGCAGAAGAGTCCGTAGTTGAGCGCCACCTGGGCCGAGAGCAGGGACGCCAGATTCCGGGAGCCCGGCTCTCCCGGGGGGAACACCTCCTCCTCCCAACGGTAAACCAGCTCGGTCTCCTCCCCTGTGCCGTCCAGTCCCAGCACCCGGTAGGGGGTGCGGACCCGCCTGCCCTCCAACACCACAGGGCCGACGATCAGGCTTCGAAAGGCGCGCAGGGGCGAGAGGATGTCCGTGCTTTCAGCCATGGTCCCGTCCCCGTTTCCACCGTTCCAGGAATGGCGAGAGCCCTTCCAGAAGAGGATCAACCCCCTGGCGCAGGACATCGCACGCAGGCAGGCCCGTGGTCTCGGCAATCTCCCTGCAGGCCGCCTCTACGCCGGCCTCGTCCAGGCCCTCATGGTTCACGGCCACGGCCGCCACAGGGCGCCCGGAAAGGAGCTCCACGGCCTGGATCTGGAGCGCCAGGGGGTGGATCGGGTAACCCGGAAACCCGTCGTACTCCCTTCGCGCCGGCGCGTGCTGGAGCACCACCGCGTCCGGGCGGGCCGCGGCCAGGATCTCGAACCCGCCGGGATAGGCGGGGTTCATGAGGCTCCCCTGACCTTCGATCACAAGCGCCCCGGCCCCGCCCTCCTTCCAGGCCGACCAGACCGCGTGCTCGATCTCCCCTGCGACGAAGTCGTTGACGATGGAATCCATGATCACCCCGAACCGCACGCCCTGGAGCCAGGCGGTCTGTCCGGTCCCCACGAGCTCCGAGCGCAGGCCCTCCTGCTCGAGCCTGTCCCGCACGAGCCAGGCCGTGGTGCGCTTGCCCACGGCCGAATCGGTTCCCAGGACCGCCACCCTGAAGGCCGTCACCTCTTCGATCCTGCCGCTGAAGAAGTGGAGCGCCTCCCGGGGCGGCGGCTCCCTCACATCCCGGATCCGGACGCCGCGCTTCCCGGCGAGGCGCGCCATGTCCGGATCCTCGGAAAGAAAATCGTGCAGCCCGGCGTCCACGTGGAGCCCCAGGTCCAGGGCCTCCAGCACGTCCTTCCGGGCCGCCGGACTCAGTCGCCCTCCGTCCGGTGCGATGCCCACCACCAGGTGAGTCGCCCCGTGCCCTTCCCCGCGGGCGGCCTTGACCGCGGCCCGAACGCTCTCAAAGACCGGAATGCCCGAAGGCCGGCCGTCCAGGAGGTCGCCCGCGTCCCTTCCCTGGTAACGGGAGTCCACCACCGACATCACCCGGTAGCGTCGCGTGCGACGCACCAGGCCGTGGGCCGTCTTGCCGTTCGTGGTGTTGAAGGCGCCTTCGCAGTAGATCACGGCGTTTCCGTCCGGAGGTGCGTCCATCATCCTCTTCTCCCGGTCAGAATAGCGACGTACCGGTCCCCGGGAAGCGGGTCACGCCGGTGTTGCTCCACGAGCACGATGAGCCCCGCGGTGGAAGCGGGGAGTACACTGAACCCTTCCCGTTCCCGGAGCATGCGCGCGTAGGCGATCATGGCCTTGTCGCTTGCGTTGGCCGCCCACCCCGAGGTGCGACGAATGGACTCCAGGGCCTGGTCCCCGTCGATGGAGTGCCAGTTGATCAGCGGCTCGTTCACCGGGGTCTCGCGGATTCTCGCCGGCTCCAGATCCTCGCAGCAGGGCCTGTTCTTCATGAAGGCCCGGATCACGGGGTTTTTTCCGAACGACGATCCTCCCACCATGCGCGGCATTCGGGAGGTCTTGCCGCGGCGGTAGAGGCTCAGGAACCCCCGGTAAATCCCCGCAAGGGTGGTCCCGTTCGATACGGGAACGGCCACGGCCGCCGGTGCGTCCCGCAGCTCGTCGTAGATCTCGTAGGCGATCTCGCCGTAGGCCCGAAGCTGGATGCCCGTGTTGGCCCCACCCGGGTTGGCGTCATACATCTCGTCCCGCTCGGCCCGATCGCGCGAGGCCTGCACCGCGGCTTCGTAGTCCCCCGGGACCCGGACGATGCGCGCCCCGGACGATTCCATCTCCTGCACCCGTTTCGTGTGAAAGGTCTCCGGGATGTAAACCAGGCAGTCCAGCCCGGCCATGGAGGCGGCGAGCCCGATCGCCGCGCCGTAGTTGCCGCAGGTGGCCACGGTGATGGCTTCGAACCCGCGGCGGAGGGCGTCCATGGCCTGGGCGAATGCGATCCGGTCCTTCTGGGTGCCCGTGGGGTTGCCGCCCTCGAACTTGAGATAGACCTGCCGGAGCCCCATCTCGCGCTCCAGGTTCCGGGCCCGGGACAGCGCCGTGTCCCCCACCTCGGACTCCATGATGTCCTCGAACGCCTCCAGCCGCTCGTCCAGGGAAAGCGACCGGTCCGCAGCCGCCCGCCTCTGCTTTTCCAGCTCGGGGCCGATCTCCAGGGCCTGGGAAGCGGCGCCGTCCAGCGGGAAAAACCGCGATCCTTCCGGGCCCGCGGCTGTCGCGTCGTTCAATGTGCCGGATGGTTGATCCCGGTTCCTGCCTTCGTGACCGGCCATGACGATCCTCCTCATCCTCGATTCACCTTCACATGGTAGGTCATTTGGGCTTGTTGTCCACAAAAAATCAGGGTCCCCCATGCGCTGCATGGAACGAGGGGAAATCAGATGTTCATCCCGCCCGAAGAACGGTCCGAAAAGGGTCGGCATGTGCGCATTGACGGGTCCGGTTCCCGTGGGTTAGAAGGGAGAGGAACGTCGAAGAGACCGGAGGGGCGACCATGGAAGAGGCCGTTGAGAAAAGCGCGAAGCTGCTGGGTGAGGCCCGGGGCGTTCTGGCGTTTACCGGGGCGGGGCTCAGCACCGAGTCGGGCATTCCGGACTTCCGCAGTCCGGGAGGTATCTGGGACCGCTACGATCCCTCAGACTTCGACTTCCACAGGATCGTGAGCAGCGACCGGGCCCGGGAGGCCTACTGGAAGATGAGCACGGAGTTTTACGGGACCATGAAGGACGCACGCCCGAACCCGGCCCATTTCGCCCTCAGGGAGCTGGAGGAGACAGGCAGGCTTTCGGCCATTGTTACGCAGAACATCGACAACCTGCACCAGAAGGCGGGCAGCTCGCCCGAAAAGGTGATCGAGATCCACGGCACCGCTTTTCGCGTCTCCTGCCTGGACTGCGGCAGGACCTACGCTCGGGACGCCATCGAGGCCAGGCTGGCGGCCGGGGAGTCGCTCCCGGCCTGCGACGACTGCTCGGGCATCCTCAAGCCCGCCACCATCTCCTTCGGACAGGCCATGCCCAGGGAAGCCATGGAGGAGAGCCTCAGGCTGGCCGAGGCGTGCGATCTCTGCCTGGTCCTGGGCTCGTCCCTGGTGGTCTACCCCGCCGCATCCGTGCCGGCCCGCGCTCACGAGAGCGGTGCACGGCTCCTCATCATCAACCGGGACACGACGCCATTGGACGATCTGGCCGACGTCGTCATCCACGACTCAGTCGGGGAACTGCTCCCGCGAATCGTGCGGGCCGCCGGGCGGTTTTCCTGAAGAAAAACGCGATCAGACCCGGATGTCCACCTTCCGCCGGCCCCCTCCCTCCTCCTGCGCGTCATCGTCCTGTTCCCGGCCGCTCCCTGTTGGGGCGTTTTTGCGTTTTCCTCTGCGCCGCTCCTCCTCCCGTCTACGCTCCTCCTCCGCCTTCAGGCGGGTCTTTTCATTGTCGGACGTCCGGGTCACCGTGTTTCGCCGGGTCTGCTCCTCCTCCAGCGCCCGGGCCTTGGCCTGGACCTGCCCCACCTCCTCCTGCATCTGCTGCGCGTGCTGGACCTTGTCCAGGACGGAGGATGCATTCACTGAGTTGGTCCATCCAATGGTACTCATAACAGAAACCTGATGGCGTCGTAAAAAGCTATATCCGCCCTGGAAATCCAGTAGATTACAATGTTTCCAGCGGCGGGCGAGCGTGTTTTTCCGAATCCGTCAAACCACGGATTCCGGATCAAAGGACGCCCCTTTATACGTATCATCGGCAGGAGAGTGACAAACTTGAAGGTCGAATGGAGGCTCCTGTTTTCGGCCGGTGATTTTCCCGCTTCTCACAGGCCGGGTTTTCTGCTATGCTCTCATCCCACGAATCAGCGCCGGGACTCGATCGCTCCCGAACGCTGGTTCGTTTCATTTCTGCATTGCCTGCACCAAGAGAAAACCCGCCCCGGAATGATCCGGGCGCGCGATCCTGTGGAGGGAAGATCGTGCTCAAGATCGCATTCATCGGCTGGAGGGGAATGGTCGGGTCCGTCCTCATGGGACGCATGCTCGAGCAGGGGGACTTTCAAGGGTTTGAACCGCTCTTTTTCACCACATCCAACGTGGGCGGCGGGGGCCCGGCGGTGGGCATGGACACACCGCCCCTCCAGGACGCCCACGACCTCGATCTGCTCGAAGCCCAGGACATCGTGGTCACCTGTCAGGGGGGCGACTACACCAAGGCCGTGTATCCCGAGCTCCGAGGGCGGGGATGGCAGGGGTTTTGGATCGATGCCGCTTCCACGCTGCGCATGGAAAAGGACAGCGTCATCGTCCTGGACCCGGTCAATCGGGACCTGATTCAGGAGGGCCTCGCCTCCGGCGTGAAGACCTTTGTGGGCGGGAATTGCACCGTGAGCCTCATGCTCATGGCCCTGTGCGGGCTCTTTCGGCAGGGGCTGGTGGAGTGGATCTCCTCCATGACCTACCAGGCCGCCTCGGGCGCCGGGGCCAGAAACATGAAGGAGCTGGTGGCCCAGATGGCCGTCTTGAGCGACGCTTCTCGCGAGCTCCTGGAGGACCCCGCCTCTTCGGCCGTGGAGATCGACGCCCGCCTCACCGGGAAGATGCGAAGCGACGGGTTTCCCGTGGACGAGTTCGGTGCGCCCCTGGCCGCCAGCTTGATCCCCTGGATCGACCGCCCTATGGAGTCCGGGCAGACCCGCGAGGAGTGGAAAGGCCTCGTGGAGACCAACAAGATCCTCGGCATCGACCCGCCGATCCCGGTGGACGGCGTCTGTGTGCGCGTGGGCTCCATGCGGTGCCACAGCCAGGCCTTTACGGTGAAGCTGAACCGGGACGTCCCCTTGGATGAGATCGAGGGAATCCTGGCCGAGGGGAACGACTGGGTGGATCTGGTGCCGAACGAGAAGGAGGCCACCCTCCAAAGGCTCACACCCGCCGCGGTGAGCGGGACCCTTGCCGTGCCCGTGGGACGAGTCCGCAAGATGCTCATGGGCCCCGACTACCTGGCGGCGTTTTCCTGCGGCGACCAGCTCCTCTGGGGAGCGGCTGAGCCGCTTCGCCGGATCCTTCGCATCCTCATCGAGCGGGAGGCCTCCTGATCGGGCCTTCTGCTCCTCTGAAAGCCGGGCCGATCATGTCTTTCGAGACCTACCTCGCCCTTGCAGGCGCCCTGCTCGTGTTCTCGGCCGCGCCGGGCCCGTGCGTCATCGCCCTGACCGCGCGTTCCCTGTCCGCGCCCCTTCCCTCGGCCATGCTCATGGCCTCGGGCATGATGCTGGGGGATCTGGTTTACGCCTCAGCCGCCCTCCTGGGCGTTGCGGCCGTGGGGCAGGCCCTGGGCGAGTTCTGCTACGTGATCCGCATCGCGGGCGCCGTCTACCTGATCGTGCTGGGCGTCCGGGCCTGGATTCATCGCCCGGAAGCCGTCCGGGACATCCCACCGCCTTCGAGGACGCGGGGCTCCCGCGACCTGGCCAGCGGGCTCATGCTCTGCCTCGGCAACCCCAAGGTCATCCTGTTCTATGCGGGCTTTCTTCCGGCCTTCATCGACCTCACCCTGCTCGAGCCCCTCGACGGCCTCGGCGTGCTGGCCACGGTGGCCCTGGTGGTCGGGGGCGTACTCCTCGCCAACGCGGTTCTCGCCTCCCGGGTGCGTAGATGGTTCACCAGCCGGAGGTCCATGCGCATCCTCCACCGGGGATCCGGCACGGTCATGATCGGGGCGGGCCTGGCCCTGATCGCAAAGGAATGATCCCCCTTTCTCTTTTCGCCTCATCGAGGATTGACAGGCCCCTGTACTCTCACTAAAATACAACTTGGAAGTGGATAGCTCACTGGTGGGGCTCCCGGACTTCAAATCCGGTGTGCGGGGCTAACGACCTCGCAGGTGGGTTCGATTCCCATGCACTTCCGCCAAAGCAAAGATTTCTGGGGGTTTAGGGTGCACACCTAAACCCCTTTTTTAGCATTTTGGGCTTGTTCTTTTTGTGCGCGGTTCATGTCAAGTGTCACCGGGGGTGTCACCTGTGAGGAGTTCCCGGCTGAACGGCTGACGGAGAGCTCAACATGGTGATGCCGGACATGGGAGGAGGAGAGGTGGAGATCACAGCTCGGCCATGGGATGCCTTTCGGCCGCGCTGACCACCTTTTCCACTCCCGGCACCTGCCGCACCACTTCACTCACACCGGCGACGGTCCGCATGGGATCGATCAAACCGGTCAGCTTCACCACCCCGGGCTGGGGCACCTCAATGCCGAGCTCCTGAAGGCTGATGTTGGCTTTGATCAAGGCCACCTCGACCCGCTTTTGGAGCGACAGCCGCTCCATGGCTTCCAGGGCGTTCAGGGTGCATGCGGCGATCGCATTGGTCTCGGCCAGGTGAACAGTGAGAGAGACGGCGGCATCCGTCCCGATCTTGTCGACATTGAGCACCAGATCGTACGGCGAGAGATCACCCCAATCGATCCTCAGGATGAAATGCAGGAATCCCTTCAGCTCGGCGTCGCGCCTGGCAATGAGTTCCTCTGCGGTTTGCCGCTCGACCTGCATACGGGAAGCCACACGCTCGGTGCGGAATGCCTTGGATGCGCGCATGCGTACATGCAGCGCGCAGGTGAAATCCTTCAGGAAAAAAGGGGAACCGTGGCCGATGATGACACCGTCTCCGCGCCGGGCAACCTCGTAAATCACGGCCGCCATGAGCTCGTCGTAGGTCTCGGGGCTTCGCCGAAACAGGCGGTCCAGCAGCCCGGGGGCCTTTTCGTCAAAGGCCTTCAAGTCCTGGGATGAAAAGCCGATGTCGAGGGCCACGTTTTGGAGGCGCTCGTCATCGAACAGCTCCACGTCAAGACGTCGTGCGACCTCGCCGGCGACCTCCCGGATGCCGCATCCGATGCCCCCTGTCATGGTGATCAAAGACATGGTTCCTCCTTCTCGAAGCGGAACGAATGCGCCGCATGCTCCCCGGGCCGGATCAAAAAGAACCGCAGCTCGCTCCTGGGGATCTGGGACCGCAGCATGCCGTCGATCAGGAGGCCCAGCCCGAGGGGCTCCCCGTCCAGGGTGAGGATGACGTAGCCGTTCTCCACATCGCGTTTCAGGGGCAGCTCCTCTCCCCTGGCCAGCGCGGACAACGCCTCCCTGGGCAGCTCGAC
>JAIPEI010000077.1 GCA_021737245.1 Deltaproteobacteria bacterium
GCCCTTTCGCGGCGCCGGGTAGACCAGGACCGACAGGCTCCCCTGGAGACGCTTGTCCAGGATCAAATACTCCCCGCGGCAAGGGTAGATCCGGTAGTCGCCGATCCCCACCATGCGGCAGATCCGGTCGGAGAAGAGCCCGGCCGCGTTGATCAAAACCCCGGCCTCGAACCGCTCGCCGGACGCGGTCCGCACCCTGAACCCGCCGCCGTTTCGGCTGATCCCGGTCACCTCCCGGCCCAGGAGGAACTCCACGCCGTTTGCCCGGGCGTTCTCGGCCAGGGCGATGGTGAGCCCGTATGGGCAGATGATACCGGTGGTGGGGGACCACAGGGCGGCCACTCCCCCCACGCCAGGCTGCTTCTTCTTCATCTCCGCCGCCTCCATGATCTCCAGCCCCGGGACCCCGTTGGCCTCTCCCTGCTCCTTGAGGCGGTGGAGGGTCTTCAGGTCGGCCTCGTCACGGGCCACGGTCAGCTTGCCGATGTACTGGATCTTGACCTTGAGCGCAGCACAGAGATCCTTCATCATCTCGTTGCCCTGGACATTCAGCTGCGCCCGAAGGCTGCCGGGCCGGTAGTGGATGCCCGAGTGGAGCACCCCGCTGTTCCGGGAGCTGGTGCCCATGGCGACGTCCAGCTCCTTCTCCAGCACCGCCACGTCCAGGCGGTATCTGGAGAGCTCCCGGGCGACGGCGTTTCCCACCACGCCCGCGCCGATGATCAGCACGTCGTATCGGTTGCGCGTCTCGGTCATGTCCTTCCTCAGGCGGCGGGAATCACTCCTCGATGCCGGCCAGCCGCTTGGCAGCCTTCTTTTTTTCATTCAGGTTGCTTTCCCGGAAGATGGTCACCCGGTGCGCCTCGGGGGATCCCCCGCCGTGGATGTCCGAGATGGTGTCCGCGCTCTCCAGGGCCATCTTTTCCACGAGGCGGAACATCTTGAGCCGGTTTTCCACGGGAACGCCCTCCGCTCCCTTGAGGTACTTCTTGAGGAGGCCCCCCACCTCGGGGTTCTCGAGATCCTTGTCCGAAGGGAGGTCCGCAACGAAACCGCCGGAGACGTCCACCATCAGGCGGATGGCCTCGGCCATCTCCTTGCCCTCATGGATCTTGGAGGCGTTCGAGAGCACCGTGTCGATGAAGTAGGTTCCGGAAGGCTGCCTGCCCCCTTCGTAGGAGGACGCCAGGCAGCAGCCGTAGAGGGTCTCCGCCCGGTGGATCATGTCGATCACCTTCTGCTTGTGGTGGCCCGCCTTGCCGGTCCCGTTGTACTCCATCATGGCGAGGGCCGCCCCGATCATGCAGTCGATCTTGCCGGACTTGCACCCGCCGTGGCTCTGCCGGTGGAAGGAAGAGAACTTGACCACCATGTCCACGGCGAACTCGGTCTCCCCGCACATGAACACCCGGTCCCAGGGCACGAACACGTCGTCGAAGATGAGGGTGGGGCAGTACTTGGAGTATCGTACGTTGCCGATGTCGCAGCCCTCGAGCTCCCGCTTGTCCAGTGTGGACCGCCCCACTACGTGGATCAGCCCCGGCGTGTCCGCGGGCACGGCAAAGGCCACGGCGTACTCCTCGTCTCCTTCGCGCATGGCCCGGGTGGGGAGCACGATGATCTCGTGGGAGGAAAGGGACCCGGTCTGGTGGGCCTTGGCGCCCCGCACCACGATGCCGTCGTCCCGCTTCTCCACTACGTGGAGATACATGTCCTTGTCGCTCTGGGCGTGGGGCGCGATGGACCGGTCGCCCTTCATGTCGGTGACCCCCGCGTTGCCGGTGAGGTCGTTCTTCTGCATGTGCTTCAGAAACGCGGTGAAGTTGTCGCAGTAGTGTGTGCCGTACTTCTGATCGATGTCGTAGGTGACGATGGAGAGCGTGGAGAGGCAGTCCAGCCCCGTGCAGCGCTGGTGACAGGTCCCCACGTAGCTCCCCAGCCTGCGGTTGAGCTTGACGCGCGCCACAAGATCCTCGATGGAGGACGGGGGCAGGGTGAACCGGTTGACCGGTTCGTTGATCAACGGGCTTTGGGTGACCACGAGGTCCCGGTACTCGTCCATTTCCGCCACTTCATAGGTGGCCGCCGTGGCCTCGATACCCGCCCTCAAGCGGGGGTTGTCCAGGATGCCGGTGATCTTTTCGCCGAACATGTAGGCAGTGGGGTTCATGGCCCTGAGAGAGTCCAAATACTCCGCTTTCGTTTTCAGTCCCATGTTTCGACCTCCAATTCAAGTATGGTTTTTCGTTCCGTGCGTTCCTGCGGCACGCGCTGCATCCGGTTCCAGACGGCGGCGGTGCGCAGACGTTCCACAAGGTCACAGAGGAGCCGCTTCCCGCTCCTCCTGAATGCGTTTGAATCGTGCGAGGACCTGCTTCTTGACGTGGGCGACATGCCTTGAAAGGGTCTGTCTCGCCCCGCGCACATCTCCGGCCGTCAGGCAGTCGTAAACGCGCTGATGCTCGTTGTCGGAGAGGTCCATGGACTCCACGTTTCCCTGATTGCCGCCGTACTTCAGGATCAACAGATCGAAGAGGTTCTCCAGGATGCGGATTTGCGTCTGCCTCCCGGAAAGGGACGCCAGAGTAAGGTGGAACTCCAGGTTTTTGAAGATCCTCTCCTGCAGGTAGGCCTCCCTGCCCGCTGAAAGGTGGGCCTCCAGGGCGGACTTGAGCCGCTCCCGGCCCCCGGTGTCGAGCCGGCGTGCGGCGTGCGCCACCAGGGACGGTTCCAGAAGCTCGCGCAGCTCGTAGATCTCTTCGACCTCGGCCAGGTCGAAGGGGGTCATGAAGTAGCCGCGATTGGGCGCGTGCCGGACGAAGCCCTGAAACTCCATGTACTTCAGGGCCTGGATCACGGGGGTCAGGCTCATGCCCAGTTGCTCCGCGATGTCGCGGCAGGAGATCTTCTGCCCGGGCACCAGCTCCTTCCCGTAGAGCATGCGGCGAAGTCCCTGGTGGGCCTTTTGCGCGTGATCCTCCCGGATCTCCGAACTCTTTCCGGACTTCGGCTTCTCCATCCCGTCTCCTCGAGGAAAATTTCAATCAAAAATATAATTAAATCCTTGATTGTCACATTAATTACTTATACAACCCTTTTGTCAAGCGCTTTTTGAGACTCCCGGCGGTCGGCCTCCTGCGGCCGTCGGGCAGGCGGCGAACCCATTGACGACGGAGGGAAGAACATACCATGAGACTCCATGAGCATGAGGCGGCGGACCTGTTCGAAAAGGCGGGGATCGCCGTGCCGAGGCGGGGTGTCGCGGAAACCACCGAGGATGCCCTGCGGATCGGCGAGGACCTCGGGTATCCGTTGCTGGTCAAGGCCCAGGTCCTTGTGGGAGGGCGAGGGCTCGCCGGCGGCATTCGGACCGTGGATTCGCCGGACCGGATGGCCGAGGCGGCGGACGCACTCCTCGGGAGCGAGATCAAGGGACTTGCGGTCCGCAAGGTCCTGGTCAGCGACAAGGTGGACATCTCCAGGGAGCTCTACCTGGGAATCACCATGGACGGGTTCGACGGCAGACCCGTGATCGTGGTCAGCACCGAGGGGGGCGTCAACATCGAGGAGACCGCCGGGAAGCATCCTGAGAAGATCGCCGCCGTGCATGCGGATCCGGGAGCGTCCTTCCAGCCTTATGAGGCGAGAAACCTCCTGAGAAAGGTGGGGATCGCCGGAAAGCTTCTCGTAGCGTGCGCCGATGTGGTGGTGAAGCTTTACCGGGTGTTCACCCGGTACGAGGCCCTGATCGCGGAGATCAACCCCCTGGTGGTGACGGCGCAGGGGGGGGTGGCGGCCGTGGACGCGGTCCTCGAGATCGACGACTCCGCTGCGTCCGGGCTCGGGGAAGCCGCTCCCGACAGGCTGAGCCGCTACGAGAACCCCATCGAGAGGAAAGGCCGCGAGATCGGCGTCACCTACGTGGACCTTGACGGCGACATCGGGCTCATCAGCTCCGGCGCCGGCCTGGGCATGGCGAGCATGGACATCATCGGCCGGCGCATGAAGCCGGCCAACTTCCTCGAGACCGGTGGGGGCATCACGGAAAAACTTCTCTACCAATGCATGGAGCTCCTCATGATGAAGAGAGGCCTGCGCGGGATTTTCATCAACATCTACGGCGGGATCAACCCCATACACGAGGGAGCCAGGGGGGTCGTGCGCTACATGGAGGAGCACGGTCTCGGCATCCCCGTGGTGGCCAAGGCCCTCGGAAACCTGCAGGAGGAGACCTGGGAGATCTTCCGCTCGGGAGGGGTCCACGTGGTCACGGAGGCGGCCACGGAAAAGGCCGTCGACCGGCTTTTCGAGATCTTATCAAACAACGCGAGGTGATTGATGAGCGTTCTCTTGAATCAGGATACAAAGGTGATCGTACAGGGCATCACCGGAAGGATCGGAAGCGTGCAGACCCGATGGATGCTCTCCTACCACACGAAGGTGGTGGGGGGCGTGACCCCGGGGAAGGGCGGCGGGACCGTGGAAGGCCTCCCCGTGTTCGACAGCGTCGAGGAGGCGGTAAAGGAGACCGGAGCCAATGCCTCGGTCTTCTTCGTGCCGGCGGCCTTCACCATGGACGCCTTTTTCGAGACCGTTGACGCGGGGATCGGGCTGATCGTGGTGGTGCCCGAGCACGTGCCGGTCCACGACGTCCTGCGCATGAGGGCCTACGCGCGGGAGCGCGGCGCCTTCGCCCTGGGGCCCACCACGCCGGGAGTTCTCGTCCCGGGTGTGGGCAAGATGGGCATCATGCCCGCGGCCATGTTCGCGCCCGGCAGGGTGGGCGTGATCAGCCGGAGCGGGACCTTGTCCTACGAGTTCGCAGGCATTCTCTCGGAGAGCAGCGTGGGGCAGAGCACGGTGGTGGGTATGGGCGCCGACCCGGTGGTTCTGACCAATCTGCCCGATCTCCTGAAGCTCTTCGAGGAGGACCGGGATACGGACGCGGTGATCATCGTCGGAGAGGTGGGAGGAGAGCAGGAGGAGCGGGCGGCCGATATGATCGGGAACATGCAGAAGCCGGTGTCCGCCTATATCGCGGGCAAGTTCTCGCCTCAGGGCAAGCGCATGGGCCACGCAGGGGCCATCGTCCGGGGGTCGAGCGGTACGGTGGACGCCAAGCACGCCGCCCTCGCCGCGGCCGGCGCCACGATTCTCGAGTCCCCCATCGACGTGGCCGAGTGGGCCTCGGCCCACAATTTGTCCTGAGCGTCCGGGAGACGGGCTCTCCCCTGCGGGTTCCCCGCTTCAGGCCGCCCTGGCGCCCGCCTTGATGCGCGTGGCGCGGAGGGTGTGTCGTTTCTGGGCGGAGAGCACGGACTTTCGCATGCGGAGGGACCTGGGAGTGACCTCCAGGAGCTCGTCCTCGCGGAGGAAGCTTACGGTCTGCTCCAGGGTGAGGGGTTGGATCGGGGAGAGGAGGATGTTGTCGTCCTTTCCGGCGGCCCGCATGTTGGTCAGCTTCTTTTCCTTGCAGGGATTCACGTCAATGTCCTGACCCCGGTTGTGCTCGCCCACGATCATGCCCTCGTAGACCGGGTCCCCGGGCACCACAAAGAGACGGCCGCGGGGCTCGAGGTTGGCCAGTGCATACGCCACGGCATGCCCGCTTCGATCCGCCACGATGGAGCCGGTGAAGCGGCTCTCAAAGGGCCCCCGGAACTCATCGTACCCGTCGAACACGGCGTGCATGATCCCCGTACCTCGTGTGTCCGTGAGAAACTCGTCCCGGAAGCCGATCAGGGTGCGGGCGGGCACGGAAAACTCCAGGCGCACCCGGCCGGAATGGTTGTTCGCCAGGTGGGTCATCTTGCCCTTGCGGAGCGAAAGCTTTTCCGTAATCACACCCAGAAACGGCTCCTCGCAGTCCACCAGCAGCCGCTCCATGGGTTCGAGCTTTCTGCCCCCTTCGTTGCGAAAGATCACCTCGGGCCGGCCCACGCAGAACTCATACCCCTCGCGCCGCATGGTCTCGATGAGAATGGACAGCTGAAACTCCCCCCTGCCCTTGACCAGCATGCTGTCCCGGTCCTCGGTGGCCTCCACCTGCACGGCCACATTCTTGAGGGTCTCCTTGAGGAGCCGCTCCCGGATTCGACTGGACTGGACGTATTTGCCCTCCCTGCCGCCGAGAGGCGAGTCGTTGATGCTGAACTTCATGGCCACGGTGGGCTCTTCCACGCGGATCCTCGGGAGGGGCGGAGGGGCCGGTCTATGACAGATGGTGTCCCCGATCTTCACGTCTTCGATCCCGGCGAGCACGGCCACATCCCCGGCGCGGACCTCGGACACGTCCTTGAGGGCCATGCCCTCGTAGACCTGGAGCCTGGACACCTTCAGGGGCAGGGCCTCACCCTTTTCGTCGATGCACACCAGGGAGTCCCTGGACCGGGTGGATCCGTTGAAGATCCTGCCCACGGCCAGCCGGCCCACGTAGTCGGAGTATCCCAGGTCCGAGACCAGCATCTGGAAACCGGCGTCGGCGTCATGGACCGGTCCGGGGATCTCCTCGAGGATGGTGTCCATGAGGATGTGGAGGTTGGTGCCCGTCTCATTCGGGTCGCGAACGGCGATTCCGTCCCGGCCCACCGCGTAGAGCAGGGGAAAGTCGAGCTGATCCTCGGTGGCGTCCAGGTCGATGAGCAGGTCGTAGATCTCGTCCAGTACCTCGGCGGGCCGCGCGTCCCTCCGGTCGATCTTGTTGATGACCACGATGATTTTGAGCCCCGCCCCGAGCGCCTTCTTCAGGACGAAGCGTGTCTGGGGCAGGGGGCCTTCCGAGGCGTCCACCAGGAGAAGAACGCCGTCGGCCATGGAAAGGGCCCGTTCCACCTCTCCGCCGAAATCCGCGTGTCCGGGGGTGTCGATGATGTTGATCCGGACCCCCTTCCACATCACCGAGCAGTTCTTGGCTGCTATGGTGATCCCCCGCTCCCGCTCAAGGTCCAGGGTGTCCATGAGCCGTTCGTCGACTTCCTGCCCGGCGCGGAACACCCCGCTTTGCCGGAACATGGCGTCCACCAGGGTGGTCTTGCCGTGATCCACGTGGGCGATGATGGCGATGTTCCGGAATTGATCGTTGACCGTTTTGTGTGACATGGATGATGAGGCTCCGCTTGATTCGTCCTTCTGGATGTCTGAAATGAACCGAATCATATAGAATACTCATTTCAAACCGGATGACAAGCATTTTTCTGCAGAGCGGGCCGCACGCCCGGCTCAGAAGCCTTACGAGAGCATGGTGAGGAAGCGGTGGTTTCTTTTTCGGATACCCTTCCGGGATGGATCCGGCGATCCATTCGTGCGGGAGAAGGCCGACGATACAGTCCATTCCGGCAGGATCTACCTGCCGGACCTCATGGCCGGCATTCCCCGAAGCATCTATCCTTGCCTGAAAAAAAGGATACCACCAACCATCTCGTTAGGAGGCTCCATCCCTTGCATTTCCTCCGCAATCCAAAAGAGACGGATCTCTGCCTGGTCTTTCCGCCGGTCTGGGTTCCCATGGTTCCTCACCTGGCCCTCCCGACGCTGGCCGGCTTTCTGAGACGGCGGGGAGTGAGCATGGTTTCTATGGACGAAAACGTATCCTTTTTTGTGCGTTACCTGTTTTCTCCGTCTACACTGACAGGCTTTCTCGACGCAGCGAGGCGGCTTTCCGACACACCTGACGGATCTCAGGGGCCGGGCTGGAAGGCCCCTACCGGCCGTGAGACGGCCCAGTGGGAGAGGGCAATCGAGCGCATCGAACGTACCCTGGCCGTGTTCCGGGAAATGGATTCCTTTCTGCGCCCCGATCTCGTGGTTCAGGCCCTGGACGACCTCGAGCGGCTGTTTCAGCTGTGCAGCCGGGTGCACGGCCCCGGTGACTTTTCCTTCAACCACTACCGGAGGAGAGATGTCCATACCGTGGAGGATCTGGCGGCCCTCTGCGTGGATCTTGCCAGGAACGTGTTCCTGCCTTATTTCCGTGATTACCTCATCCCGAGGATCGAGCGGCTGTCGCCCATGGCCGTGGGCATTTCCGTCTCCAGCTACCACCAGTTCGTCGCGGCCATGACGCTGGGAGGGCTGGTGAGGGAGCATCTGCCGGACGTTCACGTCGTGGTCGGAGGGAAGCATCTCCTGAACATCCGGGACGGTCTGCTCAAGGACCCGCTCCTGTATCGCCGCTTCATCCACTCGGCCGTGCTCCGGGAAGGAGAACGCCCCCTGGAGCTTCTGCTCGAGGCGCTTCGCTCCGGCGGGCCTCTCGAAATCGTCCCCGGCCTGAGCTACCTGGAAAACGGCCGGGTGGTGGAGACGAGACCCTGCGAGGCCCCGGCTCTTTCCTCCCTTCCGCATCCCGACTTCACAGACACGCCCTGGAGGCGGTATCTCGTGCCGCGGCGGTACGCGCCCATCCGCATGGCCGAAGGCTGCTACTGGGGAAAGTGCACGTTCTGCTTCCGCTACAGGCGCGATCGGGCCGCCTTCATCCCCCATGAAACCGTTCTGGAGGAGATGGAACGGCTCATCAGGGTCCACGGGGTTCACGATCTCACCGTGAACGATGACTGCCTGCCTCCCGAGTACTGGGAGGCGATTGCGGACGGCGTCATCGAACGGGGCCTGGACCTTTCCATGCTCATCTGGGCGAAACCGGTGCCCGGATTCACGCGTGGCCGGCTGAAAAAGATGGCGCGTGCCGGCGTACGGCAGGTCCGATGGGGGCTGGAGTCCGCGCAGCCCCGGATCCTGAAGCTCATGCGCAAAGGCACCACGGTCGAGGGCGCCCTTCGCGTGCTGAAGGATGCCTGCGCGGAAGGGATCTGGAATCACGCCTGCATGATCGCAGGGTTTCCCACGGAGACAAGAGAGGAGGCCGAAGGGACCGTGGCCTTCATCCGGGACCATGCGGGCATCATCCACTCGTTCATCTTCTACCCCTTTGCATTATATGAAGACACGCACATCTTCGATCATCCCGAAGCATTCTCCATTCGCGACATCCAGGTGGAAAAAGGGCCTCTGACGGAGCGTTACACGTACACGCAGGAAAGCGGGATGACGTCCGGGGAAGCGAGAAGCTTCGTCCCGAGGGTCAGACGCACCCTGTTGGAGCATGCCTACCACCGGCCGTTCTGGCATCGCTTGAGGATCCGGGAGTACCTCCAGCTCTACCTGGATCACTATGGTCTGGAGCCGGTCCGCTCCATCAGGTTGGGCCGGGACGCCGCGGATGGAAGTGGGAGGAGACAGCCGGAGGATCGTCTCTCTTCCGGCAGGCGGGTTCCCGGAAACCGGCAACCGGCCCGTCCGGGACCGGTGGGGTTCCCATGGCCGGAGATCCGAACCCCGCATGATCCCGCTGAAGTAACGCGGCGTTCCGATTGAGGCCGGCAAGATACAGGCTCGACCCCATGTTGCACGGGCTCCAACCCGCGTAAGATGATAATAAAAGCTCGCACTGAAAACGTGGTGAATTCACATCGAAAGGAGGAAAATATGGCACAAAAAGGCGAAGTGTACAAATGCGATGTCTGTGGCAACGTGGTCTCCGTCATGCAGGGGGGTGACGGCGATCTGGTCTGCTGCGGTCAGAACATGAGGAAGCTCAGCGAGCAGGAGGCCAAGTCTTTTTCATGATCCGCTGAGCCGATTCGAGGGGGCGGAAGATCGGGATCTCAGGGTTCCGGCTCCCGCCCCTTATCCTGAAGCCCTTTCCCGAAGGCAGCCGGCCCCGCCCGCCTGTCCATGCCGGCTGGTGCCCATCCCTCAACGAGCTTTGGGCATTGCTGCGTTTCCATCCAGAAAGGGTCTTTTCGCCCATCTCATCGTCGATCAGCGAGGTTCCTTGTGCGGCGTACTCCGGTACGCCTCCGTGCAGAGGACCGGCAGACGGGATACCTCGAGGCGGCCCGGTTTTCTTGATGATTTTTTCGTGAAAATCTGATATCAACCTAGCCAATTCAGGGCGCATCATGCGTAACCGCAGGAGGACGCGCATTGTGTCTTTGAGAACGCCGCTTCCGCCGGATTGTGATCGCGATACCAAAAGGATTGCTGGTTGGGACGACCGGGTTGCCGCGGGGTTGCCCGGTTTTTTTGTGGTGCAGGGAGCATGGATGTGACCCGGTTCGCACTCGTTGCAGATCCCGAGTTCTCCTGGATGCACGACCTGTTCCCCCCGTTTCGACTCGCCGAGGCGAGGGGGGTTCCCGTGGATCGGGCCGTCCTGGTGAACCTCTTGAACCACGTCCACTTCTCGGGACGGTCGATCCTCGTCCACCTTCCGGACCCGGCATACCCCCAGGGAAGGTTTGAAAGTGCCCGTCCCGAACCCTGCTCCGGCGACGAGCTGGTCTGCCGCCGGCTTGGAGGTTACGGGACCGGACCCGGGCCCCGGCCTTCCGACAGGATTCACCTTCTGATCGACCAGGGCCGTTCCGCGATCCTGGTCTCCGCCACGGTTCGGTGTGTAGAAGGCGACGGGTTCTCCCTGCGATTGCCCGCTTGCGGCTACGCGGTCGGGGAGCGCGGAAACAGGCGGTACAGCTGCCGGGGAGTGGTCGCCCATGTGATGGACGGCGATCTCCTGGTCAGGGGGGTTCTGCTGGATTTCAGCCCCCACGGGTTCCGGGTCGGGATCGATGAGCCGGTAGAGGGCTTCGGCGATCCGCGCGGCGGCCGGCCCGTTCTTCGGCTGTGCCTGCGGCGGGAGAAGGAGGTCGTCTTTTCAGGGCCCTGCGCCTGCGCCGGCCGCCGCGGCTTGCAATGGAACCGTGAGCTGATCCTGGTTCCCGAGGAGCAAGACCCCGCCGGCGCGGAGGAATCCCGCATCCGCAATCCCAGACAGCGCCTGGTCCCGTCCCCCAGCGTCCTTTTCGAGCATCCCCTTCTGGAAAAGACCGTTCAGATGGAAGTCTCCGATCTCTCCACCGCCGGGATGTGCGTCCACGAGACTCCGGGCCGTGCAAAGCTGGTGCGGGGATTGATCATTCCGGAGCTGTTCATCGATTTCGGAACGCGCCATCGGCTGAAGGCGGCGGCGGAGGTGGTTTACCGCCGGGAGGAGGACGGAGCCGTCCGATGCGGCATGGCCATCCGGGACATGTCGCTGGAGCATTACAGCCGCCTGGCCCACATCCTGACCCATGCTCTGGATCCCCACACCTACATCTCGTGCGACGTGGATATGGAGGGGCTCTGGTCGTTTTTCTTCCGGTCCGGGTTCATCTACCCGGAAAAGTACCGGCGCATTCACGGCCGGCGGCGGTCCCTCGAGGGGACCTACCGCAGGCTGTACCAGGAG
>JAIPEI010000078.1 GCA_021737245.1 Deltaproteobacteria bacterium
AAGCGGAACCGGGCTTCCTCCAGAGCTTCCAGCTCCAGATTGCAGAAGGGTCACCAGCGTCCCCGGTAGAAGCCCAGGACCACCGGCCTCCGGTCCAGGGCCGTCCGGAGGTTCACCGGGCGGCCTTCGGCGTTGTTCAGGGTGAAGTCCGGAGCCGTGTCCCCCTCGCCGAGCGTCCGGTCTGCCGCCCCGGACTCGATGAGGGCCTTGACGGCCCGTCCCATGACCTCCTGCTTCTCCTGCGGGGCGGACTCCTGGAACTCCCTCTTCTTGGCCTCGATCTTCTCCTGCAGGCTCATACGCTCTCCTCCGATTCTTCATCGTCTCCAGGTCGTGCGACGATCGCCTTCACGGTCTCCACGATCGCCCCCCTGGAGATGTCCTGGTCGTCCAGCAGCTCCTCGGGCCGGCCGCTCCTGGGGGTTTTGCGGACCGCCAGGATGTGGAGCCTCGCACCGGGGACGGCGGCGGCCACTGCCTCGCCCAGGCCGCCTTCGGCGTAGTGGTCCTCCACGGTCACCAGGGCGCGGGTCTCCTCCGCGGCCCTCCGAAGGGTGTCGCGGTCGACGGGCTTGACGCTGTACAGGTCGATGACCCGCACGGCGATCCCCTCCTCTGCGAGGCGGTCCGCCGCGGCGAGGGCCTCGTGAAGCGTGATCCCCGCGGCGACAACGGTTGCGGCGTCGTTTCCGCTCTGGCGCAGGATTTTGCTTCCCCCCACGGGAAAGTCCTCCCCGGGATCGTAGATGACGGGGGTCTTGCCTCTCGTGGTTCGGAGATAGGAGATTCCCTCCCAGCGTGCGGCCTCCTCCACCAGCCGCTCGGTGGAGACCGGGTCCGCCGGGTAGAGAACGGCGGCGCCCGGGAGGGTCCGGAACATGGCCAGATCTTCAAGACCCATCTGGGAGGGGCCGTCTGGACCGATGGATACCCCGGCGTGGGAGCCCACGAAGGCGATGCGCGCATCGGAGTACCGGCTCATGCGGATCTGGTCGAAGGCCCGGGTGAAAAAAGCGGCAAAGGTGGAGACAAAAGGGATCTTGTGCCGGGAGGCCAGGCCGAGCGCGACCCCGACCATGTTCTGCTCGGCCACGTACATCTCGAAGAACCGCTCGGGGCGACGCTCCTTGAAAACGGCCGTCTTGGTGGAGTTGCTCACCTCCGCGTCCAGGCAGACGATGTCGGGGTACCGGGGGTACAACCGTGCGAGGGCGTTTCCGAAGGCGGTCCGGGTGGCGACCGGCGCGTCTTTCGAGTAGCTCATCTCTTCCGGGTTCCCGCCCGCCACGGCCTCCGGGGCCAGATCATCGGGCGGCGCGGGCACGCCCCTGACCGAGGTATCGACCGGGCCCAGCTCCTTCAGCGCCCGGTCCAGATCCTCTTTACCGAGTGCCTTGCCGTGCCACCCGTCCCTGTCCTCGATAAAGGAAACACCTTTGCCCTTGAGGGTCTTGGCGATGATCATAGCGGGGCGGCCCAGGACCTCCAACGCCCTCCTGCAGGCCTCGGTGATCTCCGTGAAGGAGTGGCCGTCGATGAGGATGGTCTCCCACCCGAACGCGGAGACCCTCCGCTCGTAGGCGTCCAGGTCGTGGCCGTAAAGGGTCTCCCCGCGCTGGCCCAGCCTGTTCACGTCCAGGATGCCGATCAGGTTGTCCAGCTCGTAGTGGGCTGCGATCTGAAGCGCCTCCCACTGGGAGCCCTCGGCCATCTCGCTGTCCCCGAGAAGCACGAACGTGCGATAGGGGAGCCGATCCAGGAATCGGGCGTTCAGGGCGAGCCCCAGTCCCACGGAGAGCCCCTGGCCCAGAGAGCCCGTGGCCGCGTCTACGTAGGGGAAGCGGGGCGTGGGATGACCTTCCAGCGGGCTCCCGAACGACCTGTAAGAGAAGAGTGCGTCGCGACGCAGGGCACCGGCCGCCGACCACAGAGCGTAGAGAAGCGGGGAGGCGTGTCCCTTGGAAAAGACCAGCCGGTCGTTGTTCGGATGCTCGGGCCGGTCGACGTCGTAGCGGAACCCCCCCCCGAACAGGAGCCCGACCATGAGATCCACGGCCGAAAGGCTCGAGGTGGGATGGCCTGAGCCGGCTCGGCTGGTGACCACGAGGATATCGTGCCGCACCAGACGGGCGATCTCTGAGAGACGCTCGATCGAATTCATGGCGTGCGTTCCCCGAGATCCCTGGCAATGGCAAGGGTCCGCTCTCCCAGCATGTGGGTGAACGAGCCCAGCTCGTTGTCGTACCAGCCGTACACCACCACCTGGTTCACCGGCACCTCCACCGTGCACCCCTCCCCCTGGAAGGCGCCTTCCGGGGAGATGCGGCAGCCGGGCGTGACCGAGACCCGAACCCTGCCCTGCTGGACGCGCGTCTCCCTACCCTCGACAACGGCCGCGGCCGCCGTTCCAATGATGTCGGAGCTGACGTTCTGGGACTCGGAGTAGGAGAGATAGGGACTCAGGTAGCCGTTGGCCGCGTTTCGGTACATCTCGTTGATCCGCTCACGGGAAACCGGCCGCTCCGGATCGTCCTGCATGTTCACCATCAGGATCACGATGGATCCCGTTGTGTTGGGGACTCTCACGGCCTCGGCCACGAAGTCGATCTGCTCCATCTCGGGGATCACGAGGGCGGCGGCCTTGGCCGCACCGGTGCTGGTCAGGATGATGTTGTCCAGCACGGCCCGGTTTTTCCGGAGGTCGCTCTTCCCCGCCTTGGGCAGGCTGTCAAGGACCCCCTGGGTGGAGGTCGCCGCGTGAACGGTCACCATGGAAGCGCCCAGGACGGACTTGATGCCGAAACGGTCCAGCATTGTCTTGAACAGAAAGGCCAGGCAGGTGGTCGTGCAGGAGGCCGTGGAGATGAGATCGTGTCTCTCCGGTTCATAGGTTTCGTCGTTGATTCCCTGGATGGTGGTGACGGCGTCCTCGGGCATCCGCCTGGTCTCCTCCTTGATCTTGAACGGCGCGGAAAGCACCACCTTACGGGCCCCGGCCTCGAGGTGCCCCCGAAGGGAGCCCTTGGGGGCGTCCGCCGGCACCGTGGGATCCCGGAACACCCCGGTGCAGTCCACCGCGAGGGAGACGCCCTGGCTGGTCCAGTCGATCTCCCTGGGGTTCCGGTGTTTTCGGAGGAAGGTTACCGGCGTTCCATTGACCCGCATGGTCCCGGCCGCGTCGTCCAGCTCCTCGATGACCGGCCCTCCCCGGAACCCGTGGATGTAGCGGTTCAGGGGGCCGTAGGTGCTGTCGCGGGCCAGGTAGTCGGCTATGTCCTCGAGGCCGTGCCCGGCCTCGCGGCCGATGTTCACCACGATTCGCTCGAAGGACCCCCGCGCCGCGTGATGCCACAGCAGAAGCTTTCCGATCCGGCCCATGCCGTTGATTCCCAGGGGCATGGGGAGAGGGGCCTGGAGCTCAGCGAATATTGGATGATCCTTGGCGTCGAGCATCTCAACCTCCTTTCAATTCCGCCGTCCGTTGACAAAGCCCGCCGAAGCGGGAGCCAGAAGCACCCGAAATCCATGAGTTCCACGGCCGGCAAACAGGAAGAGCCCGGCCCGTTCCCGGTGCCGGGCTCCTGGTCTCCTGGGCGTGCAGAATGGTGATTAGGACGTGCTTTCCGACTTGGAGAAGTGAATCTTCCCTTCTCCCGGAACGCTCTTGGGATCCAGGAGACGGGACGCGTCGTCCACGCAGTTCGACTTCTCCTCCTCGCTCACGGAGTTGGGGTCCCGAAGCGCTCCCATATCGCAGAGAAAGCGGTTGCCTGCATTGTCCTTCACCCACACCAGAGGTTCGTCTGATTTTGCCATGCTGAAACTCCTTTCACTTTGTATTGCGGCTTCCGCCGTTGCGAATTCCCGCCCCGAAGCAGCATTGGGCGGAGATTTCCCTGATTGTCGAACCCCTATGCTATCCGGTTCCTTCATCGGCGGACATGGGGTCCGGACTGTATCCGAATCAAAGGAGCAATGTACCGCTCATGACGGGAAAGGGTGCTCCGACTTGAACATGAAAATGTACTCCCCATGGTTTACGTTCACAGTGAGATTGCCCCCGTGGGACTTGGCATAGTTCACCCAGCCCGGGTCGCCGCCCTCCTCCTCGCAGCTCTCCTCCGGAGAGGCCTTGCCGCGTTTCCGGTCGTACCAGGCCAAAAGCATGGGATCGCTGTCGTAGGTCCTCACCCGGTGCAGCGCGGCCTCGCGGGCGGCTTCAAAGTCCAACCCTTTCTCGTCTATGCTCTCGAAGGTCTCCCCGGGAAAATCGACCTCCTCTATGGGTTTGCCGGTGGCCATGGCGCGTCATCCCCCGTTTCCTTGTTTCATTGGTTCCAGCCGGCCCGCGCTGAGGTGAATTACCTGGGCTGGCTGAAGATGTAATCCTGATCTTTTTTTACGGTGTGACATTTGATGCAGCCCTCGACCTTGCCCTCGGCCGCGATTTTTCCGTCCGGGCCGTACTTGACCCAGAACCAGTCGCCCGCCTGAGGATTGTACCCTTGGATCCTGTACATGGGTGTCACAGCCATGAGGGTCTGGCGGTCCTCGGCATAGTTCTCCTTCACCAGGATGGCCCGGTCGGGCATGGGTTCTCCCTGTTTTGCGGCCTTTACGGCTATGTCATTGGCATAAAGCCTGAGGTAGTCGCCGTGCGGGCTTTTCCCCTCGTACATCTCCTCGTAGCCCGGGAACGGTTCCCAATCCTTGTAGGGGTTCTCCTCGGTGATGTAGTCCCAGAGCCTCTCCCCGTCGGCCGGCGGCATCTCCTCGTGCATGCCGGCCGAGACGAGTTGCACGGCGACCACCGCTGCAATGGCGGCTGCGGTGATCCATAAGCGTTTCATGTCGGCCTCCTTTCGTTTTCCACCATGATGGCGTCGTAAAAAAACAGAAGCATTGAGATCCGTCCCTGGAGCTTCAATAGGTTGTGTCGCCTCTCATCCCAGCCCGAACCCCATGGACGCGTACTCATCGATCTTGTCCTTGGCCTCTGCGACGCTCTTTCCAAGAGGCCAGGGCTCCATGAACCCTCCCATCATCAGTTTCCAGCCTTCGTCTTCGTCGTAGAAGATGTCTGCGTCCTCTTCACAGGAAACCCCGCACGACTCCCTTCCCACGGCGTTCACCAGGTGCTCCATGAGCTCGTTTTTCCCTTCCATGGCCGCCTCCTCAAATCACCTTGTGAAACGCCTTCCTTACGGCACCGCAGACCTGGCAGTACTCCGGCGGGTCCCGCGTGACCACGTGCCCGCAGGCATTGCAGACGAAGTATTCCTCTACCAGGAATTTTTCCTGCTCCACGAGGGCCTTCCCGAGGAGCCGGTGGTGGCCCTTTTCCACCTCCGCGGCGTGGCCGAAGCTGATCTCCGGTCCTTCCCGGCCCTCCTCGCGGGCCTCGGAGGCCATGGTGGGGTAAAGGGACTCGAACTCCTTCGCCTCGCTTTCTACGGCGTCCTGCACGTTGTCCCAGGTACCCCGGATCTTTTTCAGGTAGCTCAGGTGGCGTCTGGCGTGAATGGCCTCCGACGCCGCCAGCGCCATGAAGAGCTTGTAGACGCCCTCCTGGTACTCGTCCGCCGCCTTCTGCGCGTAGGCCAGGTACTTCTGGTAGGCCCGGCTCTCCCCGGTGAAGGCCTGCTCCAGATTCTTCTCCGTCTTTGACATGGTCTCCCTCCTCGAGCAGCGATGTCTTTCCTACCCATCCTTTTCAAAACCCGCTCGGTTCTCAATAGGGTGAAGCCCCCATTCGGGAAGGTCCTCATGTGTAGACCTGCGGGACGGTTCCAGGACGGGAAAAGGAGAAGAGAGGCCAATATACAGGATGGCGTGTATTGATCGCGCCATCCTCCGTTTGGGATCCTGAGGCGACCGGGGAGCGGTCCCGGCACATTTCATTTGAAAAGGAGGTTCACCATGCCGCATCACGACAAACCCATGAAGGACAAGGATTACGACCTGGTCAGCACCCTGTACCACGCCCTGCAGGGAGTGGAGAAGAGCGACGCCTATCTTCTGGACGCGGAAAAGGCCGGAGACCAAGCGGTCACGGCTTTTTTTCAGGAGACGCGACAGAGCTACCGGGATATCTCGGAAAAGGCGAAGGCGCTGCTCGCGCAGCGGATCGGCTGAGGATACGCGGGGATGCAAAACGGAGAAGGAGGAAAAAGATGGCCATTTCGGGAAAGTATGGGAAGATCGACATTCCGAACATCGATCAGGACGAGCCCGTTTTTATTCTGCGGGCCAAGGACAAGCTCGCTGTTCCGGCGATGCGCATCTACCGGGAGCTCGCCGAAAGCCACCTGTCGCCGGTGATTGCCGGAATGGACGACGAGATCGAACGCTTTCAGGGGTGGGGAGGACTCAAGGAGCTCCCGGATTGAGGCTTCCTTAGGGCCGGTCTTCCGCCTTGTATCCTATCGAATTGGTATTATATTGGTCCGAGGCAGAGCACGGAAAAGCAGTGCGTCAAGCCCCGGGTAAGGAAGGTGCGGGATGGAGGACAGGAGAAGAGCCGAATTCGACCGCCGAAGCGGCAGGGATCGGCGACAGGTGTACAGGCTGGGCCTCTTCATCGATGATCGTGTCGAGCGCAGGAGTTGGAAGGAGCGAAGACGGCACGGAGATCGTAGAAGGGTTCGGAGAAGCACCTGCAGGCTCGATCGTCCCGGATTTCTGGCGCCGGAGGACTCGTAATCGAGCGTCGGACCGGTTTTGTTCCTCCGGTTTTCCGAACGGCGCGGAATCAGGACATCGACCATGCGATGGACCATTCTGAGAAGGCTGCTTCTGGGGCACGCCGCGATCATTCTGTTGGTGGTGGCCACCGGGGGCTACGTCACCACGAAGCTGAATCAACTGAACCGGATCACCCGGGAGACGGCGACGTCGGATGTGGAAGCCGTGCGGCAGATCGAACGGATGGTGGACACCCTGTTCGCCCAGGCCGGTTTCGGCAGAAAATACCTGATATCGGGCGATTCGGACTACCTCCAGCAGTACAAGGAGAAGGCGGAGCAGTTCGAGCAGCGGCTGGAGGCCATGGAGGCCCGCCTGGGCAGCTCGGAGAAGCAGGAGTTGCATGTCCGGGCGAGGCGCGCCTACGACGCCTACACCGGCATCTTCAGCGAAGAGCTGACGCTTCTGGGCGATGGCGGCGGATACTCGAGAGAAGACTTCCTGGAGAAGAAAACCCAGAGGATCAGCGAGGTCGGCCGAAGCCTGAACGAGCTCGCCCGTGTTTTCCGCAGAGAGCGGGACGAGAAGATCGCCACTTCCTACAGGATCAGCTACCGGGTGTTCCGGGCGTCCACCGTCATCATCGGTCTGACCATTTTCCTGGCGCTACTGATCTCCTTTCTGAACACCCGGGGAATCAACCGGCCCATCTCCCTTCTCAAGCGAAAGACCCGGGATCTCTCCAACGGCCGCTTCCATCGGATCGAAGGCATCCGCTCGCCGCCCGAGATCCGAGCCCTGGCCGAGGATTTCAACCGCATGGCAGAGCGGTTGAAGGAGCTGGACCGCTTGAAATCCGATTTCATCAGCCAGGTCTCCCACGAGCTCCGCACCCCGTTGACAGCAATACGCGAGGCCTCGGGAATGCTTCTTGCGGATAAGGACTGCATTGTCACCGGGAAGCAAAAGGAGCTGCTCGTCATCACGCAGGAGGAGTGCGAGCGCATGATCGACGCCGTGAACAAGATCCTGGACATCTCCTGCATGGAGTCGGGTATGATGGAGTACCGCTTCGTCCGTGCAAACCCGGGCCCCGTCATCCGCAAGACCGTGCTGAAGCTGGCGCCCATTGCACAGAAGAAGCGGATCGATCTGGAGATCCTTCCGATTCCAGACCTGCCCGACGTCCTCATGGACGAGGAGAGAATCGAGCAGGTTCTCGAGAACCTCCTGGGAAACGCTCTCAAGTACACCCCGGAGGGAGGTGGTATCACGGTTCGAGCTGAAGCCCCGAATCGGAGCGGAGGGGGCGTGCGGATCTCCATCGCGGACACGGGGCCGGGAATCCCCAAAGAAGACCTGGCGACCGTGTTTCACCGGTTCAAGCGGATTGCCTGCGAGCGGGGAGCGCTGGGAACGGGGCTGGGCCTCTGGATTGCAAAACGCATCATAGCCGATCACGGAGGGATGATATGGGCGGAAAGCGAGCCCGGAGAGGGAAGTACGTTCTCCTTTACCTTGCCTGCGCCGGAATCGTCCTGACCTGCACGGGGTGCGCCGGCCTCCCGCAAGACTGGGGAGGGGAGGACCCTCTGGCCGAGGCGCGGGAGCGGCTTGCGGACGGCCGGTACGAGGAAGCCCTGGCAAAGGCGGATTCGGCGCTTCAGACCCATCCAAGCCGTTTCGGGGACAAGGCCCTGTTCCTGAAAGGACTCGTTTTAATACACACCGCCAACCCGAACGCGGATCTCGAATCGGGTCTGGATGTGTTTCGAACGATCGGCCGGCGTTTTCCGGAGAGCCCCCTGCGGGAGGAGGCCGATCTCTGGGTTTCCACGGTCCGGGAGATCCTGGACACGAGGAAGAGAGCGGCTGCGGCTTCGGAGCAGGCCCGCGTTCTGAAGGCCCGCCTCGCGCGGCAGGAGACGGCGTGCCGGCTCCGTGAGAGAAAGGTGCAGCGTCTCCGGGACCGCATCCGGGCCCTGGAGGACCGGATAGAACAGATGAAACGCGTGGACATGGAGCTGGAGAAGCAGAAGCAGAAGACCCTGCCGTAATATATGGAGGTGTACATCGGGACCATGAGTGATTCCGCTCGAGACAGGCGGGCGCAGCCGTCCGCGCCGCAGGAGGAAGAGAGAACCGTCACAGACAGGATCCTGGTCGTGGACGACGATCGCAACATCCTGAAGCTGATCGGTATGCGGCTCGAGTCCGAGGGCTATGAGGTGTACACCGCCCCGGACGGAGAACGGGCCAAGACATTGGCCCGGGAGCATGACTTTGATCTGGCCCTGCTGGACCTGAAGCTTATCGGGGTGAACGGCATCGATCTCATGGAGGATCTCCACGCCGTACACCCGGACATGTCGGTGATCATCCTCACCGCCCACGGGACCATCCAGAGTGCCGTGGATGCCATGAAAAAGGGGGCTTACAGCTACATCACCAAGCCCTTTGATGCACGCGAGCTCTCCTTGCAGATCCGGAACGGCTTGGAGAAGGGGCGGCTCAGCAGGGAGGTGAAGCGGCTGCGGGGCCTGGTTTCGGAGACTTCCGGCTTCGGGAGGGTCATCGGCAAGAGCGCGGCGATGAAAAGGGTGATGCAGAAGGCGGCGCAGGCCGCGGAGGCGGACGCAAACGTCTACATCTCGGGGGAGAGCGGAACCGGAAAGGAGCTGATCGCCAAAAGCCTTCATCTGGCGGGTCCGCGGGCCCAAGGTCCCTTCATCGCCTTGAACTGCGCGGCCATTCCCGAGACCCTGCTGGAGAGCGAGCTCTTCGGTTACGAACGGGGGGCGTTCACAGGAGCGCATCGAAACAAGAAAGGCCTGCTCTCCCGGGCCGACCAGGGGAGCTTCTTCCTGGACGAGATCTCCGAGATGCCCTATGCCATGCAGGCCAAGCTGCTGCGGGTGCTGGACGAAAAGGTCTTTTCCCCGCTGGGCGCGGAAAAGAGCGTGAGCGTGGACACCCGGATCATCGCGGCCTCCAACCGGAACCTGGAAGAGGAGGTCAGCCGGGGCCGGTTTCGGGAGGACCTGTTCTACCGGATCCACGTGATCGTGATCCATCTGCCTCCGTTGCGGGACAGGCGGGAGGACATCCCCCTCCTGGCGCAGTTCTTCCTGGACAAGGTGGCGCGAAAGACCGGCAGGGAGATGCGCGGCTTCACCCCGGAGGCCCTCCAGAAGATGATGGCCCACCCCTGGCCAGGCAACGTGCGCGAGCTCGAGAACACCGTGGAGGCGGCCGTGGTCATGTCCGAGGAGGAGGTGATCAGCGGGGATGTGATCCTTAAGGACATGCCGAGGACCGAGGGCGGGCTGAAACCTCTCAAGACGGCCAAGGATCGTTTCGAACGAGACTATTTGGTCCAACTCATCGAGATGACGCAGGGAAACGTCAGCCAGGCGGCCAAGCTGGCCGGCAAGTACCGGGCCGATTTCTATGAGCTCCTCAGGAAGCACGGCCTGGACCCCGAGGCCTTCCGCAAGAAGTAGCCGACCCAGGACAGACGGCTTCCCAAAAACCGGCTCAGCCGCCACGGGAAGCGGTATAACCTATTGGAATAACGAGAGTTGATCTTTTCCGGGTTTTTGCGACCCGGTCAGGCCCTCTTGTACCCTTTTCCCTGGGGAATTTCCCTGGGGTTCCTCAGGAATGTATGGAAACGTCTTCGGTTTCCACCGTCGGGCTGTAGGAAAAACCCTCCGGAAAACGCTTCCCGATTTTCTCAGCCGCTCGCGCTTTTGAAGGGAACCCCTCCTTCAACCTTCGTTTGAATTATTTTCCGCCAAGCCCGGTCACACTGGATGATCCTCCTTCTCGTGGCCGCACGTCGCGCCGATCTCCTTGAGCGGTTGCTGGGAATGGCATTTCGCTTGCATAGGCCCCCTGCCAATCGGCGTTGCCGGGGCCGCATCAGCGGACCCCGGGCATCTCAACTCCAATCCGGGAGGATGACGGCATGAAAGGCGTTACCAGAAGAGATTTTCTCAAGTACTGCATCGGCTCCGCAGCGGCCCTGGGTCTCGACCTGTCCGTCGTGGGAAGGCTTCAAAAGGCGCTGGCGGCGGACGGAGCCGACCTTCCCACGGTACTCTGGCTCAACGGCGCCAACTGCACCGGCTGCACCGTATCCCTTGCCAACCGGGTCGGCTCCGACGCCCCGACGGACGTCGCCGACCTCCTCGTGAACACCATCAGCCTCGCTTTCCATCCCAACCTCATGGGAGCGGCCGGCGAATTGGCCGTGAGCGTGCTTCATCAGGCCAGGGAGAATCCGTACATCCTGGCCGTGGACGGCGGCATTCCAACCGCCTTTGACGGTCACACCTGCATCCTCTGGTCCGAGGAAGGCCGGGAGGTCACCGCCCTGGAAGCCGTGCAGACCCTGGCACCCGATGCCCTGGCCCCGCTCTGCATCGGTACCTGCCCCAGCTTCGGCGGCATCCCGGGCGGCAGCCCCAACCCTACGGGCATCCGGAGCGTTTCCGAGGCCTCGGGGGTTTCAGCAATTCACATTCCCGGCTGCCCCGCCCACCCCGACTGGGTCGTGT
>JAIPEI010000079.1 GCA_021737245.1 Deltaproteobacteria bacterium
AAGCACGTGGGGAAAGGAGATGGGCCGGTTCGAGATCACCACCTCGCTCCGGGCGGCGCCGCCGCGGGCCTGGGCGCCGTAAGCATTGGAGCCCGAGACCCATAAGCCGTCCCGCACTGCGGCGTGGCCCAGGAGCGCGCCGGCCAGCACCACGCCCTGGCCGCCGAACCCGCCGATACGCACCTGTGTAATGTGTCGACCCTGCTGCATCGCCTCAACCCGCTCGGCCGGAGAACGCCGTGTCCTCCTCATGTAAACTCCCCGGTCACGATCCGTTCTGCAAGCTCTTCATCGCCCATCCGCCCGGCCTCCTCGCGTGTCACGCAGCGCTCCATGAGCGACTGGAGCATCTCCGCCGGCGATTCGAAGCGGTTCCGGCGACCGAACTGGGTGGGGCAGGGGGAAAGCACCTCCAGGAAGCTGAACCCCTCCCGCTCGAGGGCACGGCGGATCCCCTCCATGAGTGCGAGGGGCTGAGTCACGGCGTACCGGGCCACATAGGCCGCTCCGGCGGCCAGGACCAGCTTGCACAGGTCAAAGGGCCGGTGCGGGTTGCCGCGGTTCGTGGTCGCCGTGCGCGTGCCCCGGGGGGATGTGGGGGCCGCCTGGCCTCCGGTCATGCCGTAGATCCGGTTGTTGGCGCAGATCACCGTCAGGTCGGTGTTTCTGCGGGCCGCATGGATGAGATGGTTTCCCCCTATTGAGGCGAGGTCGCCGTCGCCGCTGATCACCAGCGTGCGAAGCGCGGGATTGAAGAGCTTGGCGCCCGTGGCGAAAGGAATGGCCCGGCCGTGGAGGGTGTGCAGGGTGTCGCCCTTGAAGTGGGGGCTCGGGATCCAGGCCGCGCAGCCGATGCCTGAGACGAAGAGCATCTCTTCCATGGGGATGCCCGACGCGTCGAGAGCGCGCAGGATCAGGTTCATGAGGATGCCGTGCCCGCATCCCGGGCAGAACGGAGTGGCCTGCACCCCGGTCCGCAGGCGGGCTTCCAGGTCGCGCGCCATCAGAGCAGCCTCCTGATTTGCTCCGCGATGCGATCCGGGTGGATGATCTCGCCGTTGGTCTGCCCGAAGGGCACCACCTCGCAGTCTGCGGCCTTGATGACCTCGCCGGCAACCTGGCCCCGGTTCATCTCCGGGACCAGGATCCGATCCACCGCCCGGCCCAGCTCCCGGATCTCCTGCTCCGCAAAGGGCCACACCGTCTGAAGCCGCATAAGCCCCACCCGGAGCCCGTCCTTTCGAAGGCGCCTCACGGCGTAGAGCGCGCTGCGGGCCGTGAACCCGTAAGCCACCACGGCCAGCCGGGCATCCTCCAAATGGTGGGCCTCGGTGCGGACGATCCGGCTGCGTGCGTTCAAAATCTTCTCGTTGATGCGCGAGACGAGCCGTTCGTGGACCTCGGGATCGTCCGTTCTGCGGAAGCCCCGGGCGTCGTGGGTGGATCCGGTGACCAGGAGGTTCTCCCCCTCCCCGAACGAAGGCATGGGCGGCACGCCGTCCGGGCCGGTGTCTCCGAAGGGCGCGGCGCCGGCCCGCTTCTCGCGGTGAACCAGCGTGACCTCGGGCGGTACGTTCACCTGCTCCCGAAGGTGGCCCACGGCCTCTTCGCCCATGAGAAGCACGGGCACCCGGAATCGGTCGGCCTGGTTGAAGGCCTCGATGGTGAGATCGTACATCTCCTGGACCGACCAGGGGCTGTAGGAGATCACCTGGTAGTCTCCGTGGGAGCCCCAACGGGCCTGCATGTGATCGCCGCTTCCGACCCGCGTGGCCTGCCCGGTACCGGGGCCGGCCCGCTGGATGTCCGCGATCACCAGGGGGGTCTCGGTAAGCGCGGCATATCCCACGGCCTCCTGCATGAGGCTGAATCCGGGTCCGGATGTGGCGGTCATGGCACGGGCTCCGGCCCAGACCGAGCCGATCACCGAGCAGATGGAGGCGATCTCGTCCTCCATCTGGGCGAACACGCCCCCCGCCTCGCCGCGGCGGTCGGCCATGCGCTCCATGATCTCGCTGGACGGCGTGATGGGATACCCGGCGTAGTACCGGCACCCCGCGGCAAGGGCGCCCTCGGCCACGGCCTCGTTTCCGGACAGGTAGTGGGTCCCGGCGGGGAGAAGGCTCCGAACCTTGGTAATGCTCATGGTTCAGATGTATAGACGCTGCGGGCGTGTTTGTCTACACCCGAGCCGGATCATTTCGTGTGGGAGCGGATCGGGCGGAAACAAAGGGCCTGTGCGGGGAAGTCGCCGCCTATGGGCAAGGTCTCCGTTTCCGGTGAAAACCGGCTACAGGTTGATCACCTTGTCCGCCAGCTGAAGCGCGGTTACGATGTCGAGCATGTTCGTGGTTTCTCCCACCTGCTTTCTTTCCAGCAGGTGGAAGTGGGCCAGGCAGGTTCCGCAGACCAGGATCTGGAGGCCTTCCCTCTCGTACTCCTGCAGAACAGGGAGCGGTTCGGCTCCCTCGATGGTGAGCTTGACGCCGCTGTTGATAAAGACGAGGCGCCACAGATCGTCCCCCATCTCCTTGAGGGTCTTGAGAAAGTTGACCATGAGCCCGGCGCCCAGCTCATCGTCCCCTCGGCCCATGCGGTCGGATCCCACGAGGATCATGATCCTGGACCGTTCGGCCGGCAGCGCCTGCGGCTCGGATGAGGATGCAGGCGGTGTTCCCCGGGACGTCCCAATGACCCTGAAGACCCCGCCCTCCTCGGTCACGGAGACCTCGTATCCCTGATGCTTCAGGAATCTGGAAACGTTCTCGCGGGCGGCCTCGTTGTCCACCGCCACTTCAAGAGCGGAGGGCCGCTCCTTCTCAATAGCCTGCTTGGCCTGGAGAACCGGGGCCGGACAGGCAAGGCCGCGGCAGTCGATTGTCATCATGGTTGGATCCTCCTGCATGCCCATTCAAAAAGGGCCGATGGGAGCGATCAGCAAAACCTCGCGCATCATTCATCCTTTATATGGGGGACGGTCGGTGCAAGTCAAACAGGATGTTCCGATGAGAAAAAGGCCAAGGAAAGGAAATCCCGATGGATCCGCAGGCCGTGATCCAGAACCATCGAATTGCTTTTCCCGGTGAGATGGGGACCTCTTCCTCCCTTGCGACCTCGGAGGATCATGGCGTAGTATGGGAGAGACGCGGGGCCGGCCTGTTCGCTCATCTCGTTCCGGCTCCCGCCCCCGCCGCCGTCTCAGGCGGGTGCGGAGATGGGCATCGGCGGGAGCTCCCTCCGTAGCAGGGGGCTAGGACGGGAAGGGGGGCAGAAAAGGCTTGAAGTGTCGTTCCATCGGACCTCTCGCGCTGCTTGCAGCAGCGGGCCTCCTGGGCGGGGGGTCGCTTCTGGGTCTGGCCGCATTCCTGTTCTACGGCTCGTTCCAGTTGATCGACCTGGGTCTCGACGGGGCGGAAATCCTCGTCTGGGACGGCCTGCTGGCCCTGGCCTTTTCCGTCCAGCACAGCGGCATGATTCGGAAACCGGTTCGACGCTTCATGGAAAGATTCCTGCCGGAGGGAGCATCCGGTGCGTTTTTCGCCCTTGCTTCGGGCACCGTCCTCCTGCTTCTTCTGCTCCTGTGGCAGCGCTCCTCCTTCGAACCGGTGCCGGTACAGGGGACCTGGCGCTGGTGTCTCAGAGCGGCCTTTCTCCTGGCCGCAGGCGGGTTCGCGTGGGCGGCGCGGTCGCTGCGCTCCTTCGACACGCTTGGGATTCGCCCCGTCCTGAATCGCCTTTCGGGCCGCAAGGAGCGGCCCATGCCGATGATCGTGCGCGGCCCGTACCGGTGGGTCCGCCACCCGCTCTACCTGTTCACCCTGGTGCTGCTCTGGTCGTGCCCGGACCTGACCGCAGACCGCCTGTTGTTGAATGTCCTCTGGAGCGGTTGGATCGTCCTGGCAACCCGTCTGGAGGAGCGGGATCTGGAGGCCGTTTTCGGAGAGAGCTATCGGCGCTATCGCCGGGAAGTCCCCATGCTGATCCCGCATCGCGCAAGGCCGGCGCCGGAGCGGGTGGTCAGCTGAGGAGGCCTTCGAGCGAGATGCGGGAGGCCCTGGCCGTCCTGGATCGGGGGCCGCTCGACCTTGAGGAGATGGAGCGCGTGCAGCGGATCGGCGACCATGTGTGCGGGAAGGCCGGCCTGCTCTTCAAATGAGCGAAGGCGGTCGATGACATCGGTGCAGCAGCGAGGCGCACTTGCCGTGACGAAGATGAGCAAACAGACGTTCGACAAGATCGTTGAGCGTGCGATTCGGCGGATTCCCGGCGAGATCCGGGCCTGCCTGGACAACATGTCCATATCGGTCCAGGACCGCCCCTCGCAGGAGCTCCTGGAGGAGATGGGCATGCAGGCGGACGACCTTCTCCTGGGCGTCTACGAGGGGGTTCCCCTGCCCGAGCGCACAGTGTCGGAGCCGCCGCTCTACCCGGACGTGATCTTTCTGTTTCAGGAACACCTGGAGGAGGTGTGCGGGACCCCGGAGGAGATGGAGCGGGAGATCGAGATCACTGTGGTGCACGAGGTGGCCCATTTCCTGGGGATGGATGAGGAGCGGCTGGCCGAGCTGGGCTATGCGTGAGAAAGGGGCCGGGCCCCGAAGCCGGATGGGGTCGGGGCGACTGTTCAGGAGGTGAGAAGATGGCCTTGTCCGTGCTGGATGTGTACAAGCGGGTGCTGCCCAAGACCAACTGCGGGGACTGCGGCCGGCCCAGCTGCCTGGCCTTTGCGAGCATGGTCGTCTCCGAGGGGGAGCCTTTGAAGCAGTGCCCTCACCTCGACGCGGAAACCCTGGCCTGGGCCGAGGAGGAGATCGACGCACAGCGGGCCGAGGGCAAGTGGGCGCGGAGGGACCCGGCTGCAGACGCATTGGTCTGGGCCCGGGAACGGGCGGCCTCCATTCGCACGGCCGACCTGCCCGGCCGCATCGGCGGCACACTGGTGCGGGACGATGCAGGGGATCTGCTCCAGCTCCCCTACTTCAACGAGATGTTGAGGATTCGATCCGGACGGGTTGAGAAGATGAGCGGAGAGCCGCTCACCCGCTGGGAGCAGGTGTTCCTCTGCAACCACATGGCCCAGGGCGGGTCCAGGGAACCCACGGGCGTGTGGAAAGGTCTGGTGGAGCTGCCCAACACCATATCCAAGGTCAAGTCCATGAAGCGCCACGTGGAAGACCCTTTGATCGAGCGGTTCAGAGGACGGCGGGAGGAACTCGTCGAGGCGGGCCGGAGCCTGGGCGGCGAGGACGTGGCAGGGCGTGGATCAGAGGCCGATGCGGCCCTGGAGTTTCGGCCGCTCCCCCGCATCCCGGTGATGCTGCTCTTCTGGGACGAGGAGCCGGAGGAGGGATATGGAGCGCGCGTCAAGCTGCTCTTCGACGAGACCATCGTGGAGCACCTCGACATCGAGTCGATAATGTTCCTGAGTGAGCGCATCCGGCAGCTTCTGTGCGGGGAAGGGGAGTGAAGGCGCTCTTTACGGGATCGCCTGTCTGTGGCAGACTGAACCGGTATCCTGGGTGGATTCTGCAGGCGGGGTTTGTTTGGATCCGCTGCAGTTTGAAACGTCTCATCCCGGCAAAAGAAAGGAGAAGACCATGCCTGAGTTCAGCTCGCCCTTCACCCTTCTCAAGAACGAGAGAAACCTCACCAGGGAGGAGCTCGTACGGGCGATCCGCTTCATGATTGCGGCGGAGTACGAGGCCATTCAGCTGTATCAGCAGACTGCGGAGAGCACGGACCATGCCCTGGCTCAGGAAGTCCTGCTGGATATTGCGAACGAGGAGAAGGAGCATGCAGGCGAGTTTCTGCGGCTCCTTCGGGAGCTCGACCCGGAAGAGGAGTCCTTTTACAAGGACGGCTACCAGGAGGTCGAGGAGATGATCGAGAAGCTGAAAAAGGAAGGCAAGGCCTAAGGGGGGTGTTGCGCCCCACCCCTGGACCCGAGAGCATCAGCCGGCCTTGCGCACGCGCAGGCGCACGTCATCCCCGCTCGGGGTTTCGGCGATGATTTCGCCCCCGTTGTGTGCGATGACCCGCCGGATCCGTTCCAGTTTGCCGGTCTCGAGGATGAACTCGAACGTCTCGCCGGGCGGTAGAATGCGGAGACATAAGCCTACGTCTTGATAGGCTTTTCAGCAGTCTCCACGGTAGTCGAAGAAGGGTTCGCGCTTCATGTTGCGCTCCGGGAATCACGGGTTTCCGGTGCCCCGCCTCGGGCCGTTTCCGCAAGGAACGACGCCATGGTCCGGCACAAGGGCGAGGCGGTGCGCCGCTTGTCCCGGATCATGAAGAAATCGCTTACCATGCGCCGGCCCTCCAGGCGAACCGTCTCGAGCGTGCCTTGCTCGGTTTCCGTTGCCAGGGCGTGATGGGAGAGGAAGGCCACGCCGAGGCCGGCCTTCACGCCCTCCTTGACCGCGGTGGAGGTCCCGAGCCGGGCGGACACCCTGAGTGTGTCGAGCCCCCGGCCGTCGGCCTCCCGAAGATGATCCTCCAGCGTCCGCTGTGTTCCCGAGCCTTCCTCCCGCAGGATGAACGGCTCCCCGAACAGCTCTTCCCGGGAGACCGACTCCCGGCCGGCCCAGCGGTGATCCGCCCGCACCGCCAGCACGAGCTCGTCCCCCCACAATGCTTCATGAATCAAGCGGCTGTCACGGCTCCTCGAACCGACAACGCCCAGCTCGTAACGACCGTTCAGCACCCCCTCCTGGATCCTGACCGAGTCCGCGATCTCGAGACGAACTCCCACCGCCGGGAACCGGTCGTGGAAACGACCGAGCACGGAGGGAAGGAGATACTCCCCGGGAATCGTGCTGCCGCCCAGGTTGAGCTCCCCCTGCTGAACCCCGAGAAAACCCTCCATGTCCTGGCAGACCGCGCGCTTCATGTCCAGGAGCGGTTGGGCTTGTTGATACAGCCGTTCGCCGGCCCGGGTCGGTACCACCATCCGTCCCAGCCGATCCAGCAACCGCGTGCCGACCATGCGCTCCAGGTTGGCCACCCGCTCGCTCACCGAGGCCTGGGCGAGGCAGACCTCTGAGGCCGCTTTCGAGAAGCTTTCCATTTCCACGACCTTGCAGAAGATCTCGAGCTGGCGGAGATCGAAGTCGATGCGGGAATACCCTGCGTTTCGGCCCTTTCTCAAAGGAGAAGCCTCCTTGACGTCACAGATAGACCGACTGGAATCGCTCGATCTCTTCCATGGTCGGCGGCTTCGCGAGAACCCTGCTCAGCCGCCGCTGGCAACGCTATGCACTGTTGATATCACGACCGTTCTCCGTGACGGGTCGAGCCCTCAGTGTTGGTGATTCCGCAAAATGTCCTCGAGGGTCGTTTCTGAGAAGATCCGCTTCACGGCCTCGTACGCCTCTCCCCAGACCGGGCGGATCAGGCATTCCTTGACGTGATCGCAGACCTCCGGCTCGCTGAGGCAGTCGAGCAGGAGGACCCGGGTCTCGAGGAGATTCACCACTTGCCAGACATTGATCTCCGAGGGGTGCCTGCTCAGCATGTGGCCGCCCTTCGGACCCCTGACACTTTCGATGAGCCCCTGTTTTTTCAAAGGGATGATCAGTTGTTCCAAATACTTGACCGGGATGTCCTGCCTTCGGGAGATGGTGCTCATGCTCAGCGGACCCTGGCCGTAGTTCAGGGCCAGCTCCAGCATCAACCGCATCCCGTAACGGCCGCGAATCGAGAGCTTCATAAAAGATTCTCCCAGTGCACGGACTCGATGAGCCGTCGAGCCCGCAGTGGCCTGTCGCCCGGCCCGGCAGTCCGACCCAAACCATATTCGGATCGTGAACAGGTGTCAAGCGCTCGCTGGTTTCCATCCGGAAAGGGTCTTTTTGCCAATCTCATCGTCGATCTCGACAAAAAATCCTCCTTTCTGAATTGGAAACGCAGCCATGCCCAAAGCTGGTTTATGGATGGATAGCTAACCACTGTTCGACGAACGGGAGGCCAAGGATTTCAGGAACCGGATATCCATACAGGGCCCGATAAAGACCTGTATTGACACGCAACGCGCGGCCGTGATTTCCTGTACGGTCGAAAGCGGCGGGTTCCGGCATGAGCCGCCTGGAACGGTTGACAGGAGAAGACGAATCATGGCCAGAGGAGAAGAGGGAAACGGAAGCCCCGGCTGCGGTCCCAGGACCTGCGGCCCCGTTGAGGTGCCTACGGAGAACGAAAAGGAGGCCCTGGACGCCTTGAGGAGCATCAAACGCCGGGTCCGGGAGATCAAGAGGAAGCTCGAGACGGCGAAGGAAAAGGAACCGCTGGAGAGCGAGCTGGAGTCGCTGCGGAAGGAATGGGAGGTTTGGCAGAAGAGGCGGGAGTCTGCGGCCAGGGAGCGTATGGTGATTCTCGGGCACGAGGACCCGGGGTGATTCGTCCGGAGGGCGGATTTCAGAGCCTGAAGGCGCTGGAATGAGATTGACATATGAAGGGGCCTATTCTAATGAACATGCAGGGTTTGCAGGGCGGAAACGCGCCGGGGGATGAGGCCGGCCGGATGATCCGCCGCCCTGGGGGCCTCGGGTGATGCCTTCGGCCCGGCCCCTGAGGTCTTGAAGGCGGGAACAAGGGTTGAGGCATGAAGCGGAAGATGGGAGCCTGCATCCTCTGGGTCTCGATGGCCGTCCTCCTGGCGGTTCACCCGGCCGGCGCCGGGGAGACCGTGGAAAACGGACAGGTGTTCAGCCTCCAGGAGAGCATTCAGGCGGCCCTGGACCGCAACTGGAACGTGAAGGTCAGGAAGGAGCAGATCAACGAGGCGGAAGCCGTCAAGAACCAGGCCCGGGCTGATTTCCTCCCGAAGTTCAGCACCACCTACGGGTACACACGGCTGGACGAGCGAAGGACCACCGAGCCGGTGGACCTGGGAATGATCCAGATTCCCGGCAACGTCGTCCAGGTTCGGGACAACTACCAGTGGAGGATGACCGTCACCCAGCCGCTGTTCACGGGATTCGCCCTGGTGAGCACGTATGAGCTGGGCAAGCTGGGAATCGACGAGGCCGAGCTGGGGCTGGAGCTCGAGAAGCTCGACCTGGTCCTCGCGGTCAAGCAGTCCTACTTCCGGATCCTCGAAGCGGATCGTCTCGTGGAGGTCGCGGAAAAAGCCGTCGAGTCTCTGCAGTCCCACGTGAACGTCGCCCGGAGCTTCTACAAGGTGGGCATGATCCCCATCAACGACCTGCTCAAGGCGGAGGTGGAGCTGTCCAACGCCGAGCACGACCTGATTCAGGCGGAAAATGCGGCCCAGCTCGCCAGGGCCTCGTTCAACACGATCCTGGCCCGCCCCATCAACAAGCCCGTGATCATTCAGGACATCCGGACCTTCCGTCCCGAAACCGGGGACTTCATCGAGTATGTGGATGAGGCGATCGAGAAACGTCCGGAGATCAGATCCCTGGACGTCCGCCTGGCGCAGACCGCGCAAAGCCGCCGGCTCGCCAGAAGCGACTACTACCCGGACATCTCGCTCCAGTACGACTACATCCAGGAAGGGGACGAACCCTACGTGGAGGGAAGCCCGGTCCACGATGCCAATCGCTGGCAGGTCATGGCCGTTCTTTCCTGGACGTTTTTTGAGTGGGGCAAGACCCGAAGCACCGTACACGAGGTCGACAGCGTTCGGATGCAGCTGATCCAGACCCGTTCCGCGCTGGAGGACCAGGTTCGGCTGGAGATCAAGCAGGCCTACCTGGATCTCTTCGAGGCCGAGAAGAACATCCCGACAACCACCAAGGCGATTGAACAGGCCGAGGAGAACCTGAGGGTGAGCCGGGAGAGATACGAGGCCCAGGTCGCCACCTCCACCGAGGTGCTGGACGCCCAGACGCTTCTGACCCAGGCGCGGACCAACTACTACCGGGCTCTCTACAGCCATCACCTGGCTCGGGCGAGACTGGAGCGGGCCGTCGGCCTCATGTGATTGCCCAATCGGTGGACAGGCTGTGCAGCCGCGGGCTCACCGTCCGGGATTCATGGAGGCGAATCGACACGCCGCTCAGCCGCCGCTGGAGACGATGGTGCCATTTGTAATCCTGCGCCCATATAAACGAGCTTTGGGCATTGCTCCGTTTCCGATCCAGAAAGGAGGATTTTTTGTCAAGATCAAGGAGATCAAGAGGTGACAGGAAACCTCGCTGATCGACGATGAGATTGGCAAAAAAGCCCCTTTCTGGATGAAAACAATCTTGTGGGGCGGATTTCCTGCTTCCCGGCTTTCTCCAACTCCACCATGATTCAACTATTCAACGTCTCCAAGCAGTTCGGGCAGAACATGGCCCTCGCCGACGTCAATCTCCGGATTCGACAGGGCGAGTTCGTCTTCATCACCGGTCCGAGCGGCGCAGGCAAGACCACGCTCCTCCGGCTGATCTTCGGGGCACAGAGGCCGAGTGACGGCTCCATCCTCATCAGCAACATCAACCTGAGCCGGATTCGACGGGACAAGCTGGACCTGATGCGGAGAAGAATCGGGTTCGTGTTCCAGGACTTCAAGCTCCTGTCCGGAAAAACGGCCTTCCAGAATGTGGCCCTGGCCCTGGAGGTCATAGGGGAGCGGCCTTCGGTCATTCGCAAGAAGACCAGGCAGATCCTCCGAGCCGTGGGATTGAACGGAAAGGAAACCCTCTATCCTCCTGAGCTCTCGGGAGGAGAGCAGCAGCGGATCGCCATCGCCCGGGCGATCATCAACGAGCCCATCATCCTGCTCGCGGACGAGCCCACGGGCAGCCTGGACCCGGATATCACCAAGGAGATCATGCTCCTCTTTCGTACGATCAATCTCCGGGGGACCACGGTCGTGTTCGCTACCCACAGCAGGGAGCTGCTTCGGGACACGGAGCAGAGAACGGTGCTGATCAAAGGCGGGTGCGTGGTTCAGGAGACGGCTCCAACACTGGACGCGCAGCCATGATTCTCCGCCTCTGGGCATATTTCGCGAGGAGGGCGCTTTCCAACATTCGCGAGCAGCGGTTTATTCACCTGATCAGCATGGGCACCATCACCATCTCCTTCCTGCTGCTCGGCGCCTTCGTCCTCCTGGTGATCAACCTGAATTCCTGGCTCCTGGAGTGGGGCCAGTCCCTCTCCATGTCCGTCTACCTGGAGGACGGTGTCACCGAAAAGCGGAAGGGCGAGATCCGTGAGGCGCTCAAGGGCATTCCCGATGCGGAGCTCCTTGGATTCGTCAGCAAGGAGGAGGCCATGGAGGACCTGAGGGAGGCGTT
>JAIPEI010000080.1 GCA_021737245.1 Deltaproteobacteria bacterium
CTCACGTTGAAGGTACCCTGTGTGCACGCCGAAACCGCATCCCATGTCCAGGGCCTTGCGGGCGTCCTGCGCATGCAGATCAAGGAGACGCCGAACCCGCTCATAGCGGAGACGGTAAAAGTAGCGTTCCAAAGGGGGGCGTGAAAGCGCCCGGGCCTCCGGAGTTCGAAACCCTTCCATGGATGAGTAGCGGTTTTCGAGCTCCTTGATTTCCTCCACTGTCATGGCTTCTCGGATGTGAGAGGAAGCCAGCGTGTTGAGCCGGGCCTCCCTTCGGTACAGAAGATAAGCGCCCAGGAAAGCCAGGAGCCCGATGCCCGCAAGGATCCCGGTGCGGAGCAGGACCAGATCCAGGAGCACGAGCGCGAGGATAACCGCTTCGAGGAGCATCATTGGAATCACTCGGACATCTTCAGGAGCACGCCGCTCATCTTGGCGTGGCGGATGGAGTGTTGGAGCACGCCTACGGAGGCGGCAAGGTAAAAAAACACCAGCAGGTACCCCTTGAGGAGCAAATGCCCGCTGGCCGGCTCGAAACCGTAGTGGGAGCGAAAGAACTCCAGGAAATAGGTCACCGGGATGCAGGCACTCAACGCCTGGAGAGGCTGCGGGAGGACGCTCACAGGGTAGTAGATCCCGCTGAGAAGGATGATGATGCTGACGATGGAGGTGGCCCCCACGTGCGCTCTTCCACCGAATCGGAAGGCCAGAGCGATGACCACGACCCCGATGACGGCGGATGACAGGACCAGGCCCAGGAAGAAAAGGGTGAGCGCGGAAGGGCCCGCATCCAGGAACCGGAAGCCGAATGCCCAGGCGGAGAACCCGGAGAGCAGGAAGAACACCAGCACCGAGTGGATGATGCCCATGATCCACGCCCCGAAGACGAGGTGGAAGGCGGTCATGGGAGAGGCGATCTCGTGCTTCAGGCTCTTGTTCCAGACGCTGTAGAGGATCACGTAGGATATGTCGAGCTGGCCCACCTGGAGCACGCTCAGGGCGATCACCCCGATCAGGACGAAGGCCACCTTGTCCGGACCGAGCTGGAGGTAACGGGTCAGGAGTCCCACGGATACGAGACCGATGGCGGGCCAGAACAGGATCTCGAAGACGTGAAAGCCCCGCTTTCGGGTGATCAGTCCGATTTTGTAAAAGAAGGCGCTAGCCTGGATGAGTTCCGCCTGCCAGTTCAACAAAGACGTCTCCCAGTGTAGGCTCCGTGATCTCGATGTGCTCGACACGAGCCCCATGCTCGAGGATCATTCCGAGAACGACCCCCAGGTTATGCTCCCGGCGCTCCAGTTCGAACCGAAGCATGGTTTCCTCGACCTCGAGCCCTCGAACCTCTGGAACCGCTCGCAGGGCCTCCGCCGCATGGGTCAGTCCCTTTCCCCGCACCACGATCCGCTCGCGGTGCCGCAGGCTCTCCTTGAGCTCTCGCGCGTCCCCGACCCGGATGAAGGTGCCTTCCATCAGGAAGGCGATCCGGTCGCTCAGCTGCTCGGCCTCGTCCATCTGATGCGTGGTGAGGATGATGGTGGTGCCGGACCGCTGGTGCCACTCCTGGAGCCGGCCTCGGATGGAGAGGCAGACCCGCGGATCCAGCCCCAGCGTGGGCTCGTCCAGGAACAGGATACGTGGGTCGTTCAGGAGGCTCTTGGCGAGGACCAGTCGCTGCTTGAGCCCCGTAGAGAGCTGGTTGAAGGGGACGTTCCGATAGGATTCGATCTCGAAGAAACGCGTGAGCTCATCGGCTTTCCGTGCCCGGTCGCTTCGCAGGAGCCCGTAGAGCCTCCCGAAATACTCGAGGGTTTCGTTGACGGTAAAGTTGTCCGGAAGGTTGGGGTGGCCGCTGGCGATGTTCACGATCCTTCGTATCTCACGCTGCTTTCGAAGGATGTCCCTCCCCCAGACCGTGCCCTTCCCGCTGTCCGGGAACAGGAGTCCCGAGAGGATGGAGATCAGCGTGGTCTTCCCGGCCCCGTTGGGCCCGAGGATGCAGAAGACCGAGCCCGGGTCCACGCACAGGTCCACCCCCCGAAGGGCCCGGACGGGCGGGGACTTCCGGGTTCCAGGGTAGGTTTTCTCCATCCCGGTTACGTCGATGGCGTGTGCAGCATGTTCAAGATCCATGCACGGTCCAATCCGACGGGAGCTCCCGTGACGGAAGCCCCCGTCGAGACGGTTACTCGTACTCGATGTCGTGATCTTTCAGGGGAACGTCCCGAAAGCTCACGCGCTCGAACTTCTCGGTCCGAGGAAAGGGCGCTGTGGCGTCGATTCCGATCTCCGTAACCGTGCCGCCTTTGCCGTCCGGATTGATTTCCACCAGGGGATTGAGGATGTGCCCCCATTGATTCTCCTTGATCAGAAGATCATCGTCCGGGTTGAAACGTGTGGACATGGCCCAGTTCACGTCGATCGGGTCGTAAAGGTTCACGTCTTTGTCCACCACGATGACGCGCTGGAGCGGCTTGAAGGCCTTGAAGGTCTCCCGGATCACATCCTTGCCCAGGCCCTTCCGGTCCTTGTCGATCTGAACCACAGCCCCATAGAAACCGCACCCGCCTGGATCCAGGTATACGGCTTCGACCTGTGGGAACTGTTCCTTGAGCGTTCCGTAGATCTTGGCCTCAGCGGTGAACCCCACCGCGTTCCAGACCTCCTGGCCGGAGAGCAGGCTGTGAAAGGTGGGATTCCTGCGGTGGGTTATGGCCTTGACCCGCATTACCCAGCGCTTCTCCCTGCCGGCGTAGTAACCGGTCACCTCCGCAAACGGTCCCTCCTCCTCTCGCACATTGGGCAGGATCTCCGCCTCGATCACGAACTGGGCGCCGGCGTAAGCCGGTACGTCCACGGTCCGGGCCTTTATGAAGTCTATGGGACGCCCCAGGATGTGGTGAGCGATCCGGTACTTTCCCTCCCCCTGCCGGGGGATCGCCGATACGATCCAGGGGGCCAGGCCGATCCCGTTGTTGATGGTGACCTCGAGGGGTTTGTTCTGCTTCTCCATGATCTCGAGATATTCCCCCAGGTGACGCCCAGGGTCGATCAGGAAGGTAAGCCGGTCCTTTCCCGTGATCATCATGCGGTGAATGCTGATGTTGGGTACGCCCGTTTCCGGGTGTTTGACCACAACCACCGAGGAGTCGAGGTACCGGCCGCCGTCCTTCAACGCGTGTATGGGGGCCGGGAGCTTGTAGAGGTCGGGTTCCTCCATGATGACCTCGTTTGCCGGGCCTCGCTCCAGTATTTTTTCGGGCAGGGCCGAGGGGTCCTTTTTCCAGGGCCCTATGCCCGATGCGATGGTGAAGGGGATCCGCTCCTTGGGCACGTTAAACAGGTCGCCCACGATGTCGCGGTTCCAGAGCATGCCCATGAACACCGGGAAATCGCTGCCCTTGACGTTTTCGAACAGAATACACTTGTCCCCTTCGAACTTCTTGGCGATTCCCGCAAGCTCGTACTCCGGGTCCACCTCGGACTTCACGCGGACGAGATTCCCGGTTTTTTCGAGGAACGCTATGCACGCGTCCAGGTCGACCAGACGCTCGGCCACCGCCTCGGTCATGGTTCCGGCGAAGGCATGGCCACCGAATGCCACGGCAATGAGGATAGTCCAGCTCGCGATGTGCATTTTCCACGTTTTCATGAAGGTCCTCCTTCCTTGGTTGAAAAACCGTCGAAAAAGATTGACGGATTCGCAAAAACCCGCTCACCCGCCGCTGGAAGCGCTATAACTTATTGATATTACGAGGGCAGATCTCAAGGCTTGGGGCTTTTACGACTCCATCAAGATTCGCTTGCCCGGTGTGTTATCACCCCCTCTCAATGGGACGAGTCAGGAGCCGCATGTGGATGCATGGGGCTCGAGATCCGAATGCTTCGCACGGACGGAGCGCCGTGCTTCAATCACGCGTCACCTTATCGGAAGCGGTACCCTTGATTCACAGGTTACCGTCAGCGAACCCCCATTCTCAAGGGAGGAGCCCCGGAGCCGGTTCAAAACGGTCCCACGTGGGGAAAGGACTCCCAGAAATCGCGGTCCCGATCTTTCCAGTCGGGCCCGAACTTTCGGCCGTAGAAGGCATCCCACCTTTCCAGCCACCGGGACCAGAAAGGCTCGCCCTTCCTGTGGGCCTCCAGGATCTCCTCCAGGTCGTCCCGGATGCCCTCCATGCGCTCCTTGGGCAGGTAGTTCGCCGCCCCCCGCCGGTAGGAGGCCACGATGTCCTCCGGACTCAGGGCGTGGGCGGTGAGCATGACGGCGATCACTCCCCGTATCCGGCAGATTTCCAGCAGCTCGTAGCCCTTGACCCCCATGATGTCGAGGATGGCCAGGTCGTACGGCCGGGTCTTCAGGAGACCTTCGGCTTCCTCGTACGACCCGGCCTTGTCCACGCGGCACATGGGAAGGAGCTCCTCCAGCGAGTCCAGCACGTCGGGCTCGTCGTCCACAGCGAGGATTCGCTTTCCTTCCAGCAGGGTGTAGTCTTTCTCTGACATGTCGATCTCTTATCTCGTGGGATCGGCCGCGGACCGGTCTCGGATCCCCCCGCGGAAGTCGAGGTGCCTGGAGCGCCGGACCAGGTTCAGAAGCTCCACGAACCCCCGGTATCGGTCCAGGAACATGGCGTCGGTGTCCACTCCGGTGTAGTCGTAGTATCCCTTGCCGGAACGGGGACCCACCTCGCCCCGCTCCATCTTCTCCGTGACCGACGGGAGGGGCCGGTACTGCTCGAGGCCGAGTTCTCCGTAAAGGTACCGGCTGGCGTTGTACAGGATGTCCAGCCCCCCCAGGTCGATGAACTCGACCAGGCCCAGGACGGCCAACCTGAAACCGAAGCCCGCCTTGATGGCCGTGTCCACGGTTTCAGGGCCGGCCACGCCCTCCTCGACGATGCGGACCGCCTCGTTCATGGCGGCCACCTGGATTCGGGGGACGATGAAGCCGGCGCTGTCCCGCAGTTCGACCGGGATCTTTCCCATCTCCGTGAGAAAGCGGAGGATGCCTTCAGACGCCCAGGGTGCCGTGGCATCCCCGGTGGCCACCTCCACCAGGGGGATGATGAAGGCGGGGTTGAGCCAGTGGGCGATGACGATCCGCTCGGGGTGGCGTGCCGCCTCGCAGAACGTGCTCAGGTGGATCGTGGATGTGGACGAGGCGATGATGGCACTCCGCTCAAAGGCCCCCTCGGTGTTCCTCAGGAATGCCTGCTTCAGGTCGGGCTGTTCGGGCAGGGCCTCGAACACCACGCCGCACGATTTCAGGTGCTCGTTCGCATCCCGGGTGAGGGCCAACCCCTCCATGCGCTCGGTGGGGTTTCCCGCGAGCTCGCCCAGGTCCTTCAGCAGAATGAGGTTCCGCTCGACCTCGGCCCGTGCCCGTTCGAGCGCCTCGTTCTCCCGGCCGGGGTCCCGATCCTTCACGTCCAGCAGGACCACCCGGAGCTCCGGACGCCCGGCCAGGAGGGCGGTCGCAATGCCGATGCCCATTCGTCCGGGGCCCACGATGCAGACCGTCTTGATCTCTTCCATGGCTCGTCCCTTCATCGTTCGGTTGGATTCTCGTCAATGCCCGCGCTCAAGGCAGTGTCCGGCGGCGTTCGTCCTCTCTCGACCGCGCCTTCGATCACATGAGGTTCGGCAGCCAGAGGACCAGGGCGGGGAAGATCATGATCAGGGCCATTCCCACCAGGTCGCAGAGCAGGAATGGAACGGCGGCTGTGTATATGTGTCGCAGGCTCACACCCTCCGGGGAGACCCCCTTCATGACGAAAAGGCTCAGCCCGAAAGGAGGCGAGGTCATGGCCATCTCCATGTTGAGGAGCATCACCACGCCGAACCAGATGGGATCGATGCCCAGGGCCTCTATGATGGGCAGGAAGATGGGGATGGTGATCATCATGATGGGCATGGACTCCAGGAAGGTCCCCATCACGAGCATGACCACCTGCATGGCGACGATGAGCAGCAGGGGGGGCAGGTCGAGCTCCGTGATCAGCATGACCAGCTCGCTCGTGGCCTGGGTGTAGGCCATGATCTGGCTGAAGGCCACGGAGGCGGAGAGGATCAGAAAGATCATCACGGTGCTTCGGATCGTTCCCAGGAATGCGGCTCTCAGAACGGACCACCGGAAGCCCTGGTACAGGACGGCCAGCAAGAAACAGCCCAGGGCCCCGAGTGCGGCCGACTCCGTCGGGGTGGCCACCCCGAGGAAGATCAGGCCGATGACGAGAAACACGATGGATCCCAGGGGTAGAATGTAGCGCACCGACGCCTTGAGCTTCTCGGAGAACGGTATGGCCTGCACATCGTAGGCGGGGGCCAGGGAGGGCTGGAGCATTGACCGAATCACGATGTAGCCGATGTAGAGCGCGGCCAGGATGAACCCGGGTACGATGATGGCGATCAGGAGATCCCCCACGGAGAACCGGGCCAGGGAGGCGAGAACCACTCCCAGCGCGCTCGGCGGGATCATGATGGCCAGTCCCCCGCTCCCCAGGATGGGACCGAGGGTCATGGACTTGCTGTATCCCCGCTTCTCCATCTCCGGTATGAGCACGGAGCCGAGCATGGCCGTGGAGGCCATGCTGGAGCCGCTGAGGGTGGAAAAGAGGGTCCCGCTCATCACCGCCATCAGGCTCAGCCGGCCGGGGAGCGCTCCGATCCATTTGTCCAGGGTCTCGATCATCCTGGGAGCCACGCCCGAACGGAACATGAGCTCGCCCATGAGAATAAACAGGGGGATCGGCAGCATGGTGAAGTTGATCACGGAGCCGTAGATGCTCAGGATGATCTGGTCGAGACCCGCGTGTCCGCCCCAAAGGAACACGGCCGCCGTCATGTTGACGAACAGGAAGCTGAAGGCCACGGGCACGCCCAGGGCGAAGAGAAGGAACAGGCCGGACAGGATGATGAGCAGGGTCGTCAGCCATTCCATGGGGATCAGGTCCTTTTCTCGGCCCGGGACGGCGTAGGGGGGGCCTGTGCCGCGATGCGGCGCAGGCCCCCGCGGATCGACTGCACGAGCAGTGTCAGACCGCCCAGGGGGATGACCACCAGGATGTAGGCGGTGGGGATTTCCAGGATCGTCGGGTTGTAGAGGCCCCTGGAGAAGTAGTGCCAGCTCACCCGGGTTCCGTACACCAGGAGGATTACGGACACGGCCAGGCAGACCGCATCACTTACAAAGCCGCATGCGACGCGGCCGCGCGGGCCCATGAGGTTGGTGAACAAGTCCACGGAGATGTGTGCCTCTTCCCGAAGTCCCCAGGCCGCGCCGAGAAAGGTGATGTAGAGAAGCGAGTACTCGGCGAGCTCGATGACCCACACCTGAGGCTTGTTGAAGAAGTAGCGGAGCACCACCTCGAGGCAGACCGACAGCGTGACCATGGACAACAGTACGCAGGAGAGAAAGATCAGCCCTCCGAGCACCCGGTCGAACGCCCTCTCCATGGACCGAATGAACTGCTGCATCGCGCCCTCGACAGCCGCATTAAGATTCGCGGGGTTCAGCTCCTCATTCTGTGGTGATCTCCTTCAGCCTGGGAACAAGGTCCGGAACCTTGTTCTCGAGGTGTTCCCAATAGGCGCTGTAGGCCTTGTCGAGATAGGCCTCGGCCTCGGCCTCGGGAAAACGGATGAACTCCACCCCTTCTTTCTCGAGCCGCTCCCGCTCCGCCTGCATCTCGCTCTCGAAGTAGGCCACCATGTCCCGCTCGAAGTCCGCGGTGAGCTTCTCGAGCTTGATGCGGGTCGCCTCGGTAAGGCCTTCCCAGGTGTCTCTGTTGAAGATGATGGTCCCGTCCATCATGTAGAACCCATGGTCGATCAGGTACTTGCAGCTGTCTGTCCAGCCGAGCTCCCGCGCACCCAGAAGGGGCCAGGCAAAACCGTCCGCTGTGCCCCGCTCCAGGGCCGTGTAGACGTCCGTCGGCTTGATGGAGACGGAGGAGACCCCCAGCTTGTTCATGAAGTAGATGTACATGGGACCGGTGCGAAGCTTGAGCCCCTCGAGATCCTCCAACCCGGAGACGCGCTCCTTGGTCCAGAGATAGAAAGGCCCGTAAAGCCAACGTCCCAGGTAGGTCACGCCGATCTTTTCGTGCCGCTTCTGCATGAAGTCATAAAACACCTGCTTCCTCTCCTCCCACGGCATGAGCTTGGAGAGCTGAAAGGCGTTCAGCTCGGGAGCCAGGGGGGAGTAGTAGGAGGTGACGTTGAAGTTGATGTCGAACACCCCGTTCTGCAGCGCCTGGATCTGCTGCTTGGAAGCCGTGATCTCCGGCCCGCCGATGTACTTGACCTCGAGCTCGCCTTCAAAGGCCTTGTTCACCCGCTTGACCCATTCGACGCTCATGACCGCGAGGTTGTGGGTCTTGGGGAGAAAACAGACGGCCTTCAGAGTCTTCCCGGCGGCCGAGGCCGATGTAAAGAAGCTCAGTGCAGCCGTCAGCAACAAGGCGATCACCAGTGTCTTTCTCAAGGATCCCATAGGGAACCTCCTTTCCGTGCTCCGGCCCTCACTCGATCGTGCACGGCCGGGATGAGGGTTTAGACGCCTTCCAGGAGAATGCGCTCCATCTCCTCCCTGCCCACGCCGCCCAGCCCGAGGCTTTCCAGCGTTCTCCCGGTCCGGCGGAAGTCCTCGCCCGCAACCACCCCGATCAGGGTGAGGAGCGAGTCGGCAATGGGCGTATCCTGCCCTGCGAAATCACCGATGGAGGTGAGCAGCGCCAGGTTGCACTTGACATCCTCGGTGATGTAGCGGTGGCTGAAGTCCAGGGACTCCCGCCAGCTTTCGCTTTCCACCAGGTCCGTGTGGGCCTTTCTCCCGTACATCCAGGGCTCTTCGCCCTCCTGATTGTAGTGGTCCGCGAAAGGGTAGTGATGGCTCTCGAACCCCAGGGCCTTGCGCACGGCGATCCGCTCCTCGTCGTGTGCCAGGATGAGCCTCTTGACTGATGCCGTGGTCCCCTCGTTGTGGATGTCCCAGGAATCGAAGTGCTCGATGGGGCCCGTGTTCAAGAGCACCAGGCAGGAGTGGATGATGGGACCCACGTTGAGGAGTGCGACGGACAACGCGTTTTCCACGGCGTGGATCGCCGGGTAGAGCGCCTGGAGCCGCTCGATGGCGGTGTCCGTCCTCCCGGACGGGAAGACCCCCACCGGAAGACGCACGGCGTGACCGCTCACGAGGACCTCGTCCTGGGCGGTCTTTCGGGTCAGGTAGGGCAGGGTGCCCGGTTCTGCGATCGCCACATCCCGGTTCACCCCCTGATCCCGGAATGTTTTCGCAAAGACGTACCCTCCCATGGAGCCGGGGGAAAGGAAGACGACCTGGCCGTCCTCCACGTGGGGGGCCAGCTGAGAGGCCACGCTTTCCTGGGCGAACGCGGGGCTCGGGGAGCAGATTACGTCCGCACCGGCCACGGCCTCTCCCAGGTCTTGCGTGACCGTTGTGATTGGAGCCTCCCCGGTCCTGCCCAGGCCTTTCAGCCGCACGATGCGGGTGTCGTAGAGGTCGCCGTACTCCTCGGGAAAGGCCGTCCACATCCGGACGTTGAAACCCGCCAGCGCCATGTCACCGGCCGTGGTCAGGGCCCCGTTCCCGCCACCGATGACTGCGATTTCTTTTACAGACATCTTCCATTCCTCCCTTCATGGAGCTCCGCAGGCTTGGTTCCCTGAGGTGCCCGGTTGTGTTCACTCCCGTTCCTTTTTCTCGAATGCGTGGAGCAGGATGTACTTCTTGGATTCCTCCAGGTGGGCCAGGACCTCCTCGGATGCTCCCTTCACGTCGCCCTCTCGAATACACTGAAACACCTTCCGGTGTCCCTCCAGGGCCAGCGCGGCCGTGAAGGGCCGGTGCAGGCTCTGAATGCGATACCGGAGCATGTCGGCCCGCAAGCTCTTGATGAGCTCCTGCAACCGCCGACTGCCGCTGGCCTCGGCCAGGAGCTCGTGAAACTCGGCATCCAGGTCCACGAACGCCTCCCAGGCCTTCTCTCGGAGCCGGTCGCCGGCTGCCGCCAGGTTCCTTTCCAGGCCGGACAGGGTCTCGGGGGAGATCCGTTCGATGGCCCACCGGACGGCGAGGTCCTCATTGACCTTTCGGATCTCGCAGATTTCCTCGAACTCCTTCAGCTCGATCTCCCGCACGCGATACCCGGCCCTGGGCAGAGGCTCGAGGAGCCCCTCCTTCTCGAGGAAATGGAGCGCCTCGCGCACGGGTGTCCTTGAAACCCCAATCTGCTCGGCCAGCCTGGACTCCACCAGGATGCTTCCCGATGTCAGGCGTCCGTTCCGAATCTCCTGCTTGAGGTGGTCGTACACCCGCTCCCGGATGGAGAGCGGCGGATCGATTCTGAGGTCGATGGTCGGCATTTGCATGGCTTGCTTCAGCTCGCTTTGATAAGAATAAATAAGTTAAATATTGAATACTGTACCCTGAGCCCCTTCCAGCACCATACCGTGCTGCTCCGGTTTGTCAATACAAAAAAGGCGTTTGCTCAAAGGCGGGAAACGGGGAGGGGATGGATCGGGCTCGCGGTCAAGCGTCCTGCAGGGAGAGGTTCAGGAGGATGTTGTAGCGGCGGTCCTCCAGTCCGGGGCGGCCTCCGATGATCCTCTGGATCTCGCGGTCCCTTTCCTTGGCCCAGAAGAGGGCCCGCCCCGTGTCTCTTTCCTTCATGGCCTCTGTGATGCGGAGATCGATCGCGATGACCTCTTTGTACAAGGCCCTGTCCGACACGACATTGTAGTCGATGTCCGCGGTGATCTTGAGGAGCTGGAGCATGATTGCATAATTCAGCGGGTTTCTCGATGCCTTGCATATCCTCATGCCGAAAGAGGTTTCGTAGATATACGCCTCCTGAAGCGGCGTGGTGTTGCGGTAGCCGCCGTGGAACTCGCAGCTCAGGGCGTTGAGCTGGGCGATCTCGTCGTCCGTGGCGT
>JAIPEI010000081.1 GCA_021737245.1 Deltaproteobacteria bacterium
GGCCCCTGACCGCCCTCCGGGAGGAGGCGTGCGTGCCGGAGGCGGACCTCCCGAAGTGCATCGACACCGCGACCGTGTTCATCGGCAGCAACTACCCGAGACAGGCGCCGCTGATCCGGGAACTCCTGGGGAACCGGGTCCTTCTCGCGCCGCCCGCCCTGTGGCACCCCGCGGCCTCGGCGGTGGGCGCCCTGGGGCTCGAGCGCTTCCGCCGCGGAGAGACGGACGATCTCCGCGACCTGGTCCCGGTCTACTTCCGCCCGCCCGACATCCGCACCGGACCGGTGCAGCGGCCCCTCGCCTCCGACGACCCGCGGTTTTGACAAAGGCCGTGTTCGTGTTCCGTGGCTCGTGGTTCGGAAAGGCCAAATCGAATGCGCCCGCACTGACAGGGCCGGGAGCCGCGGCGCCGATGCGCTCTACTCCGGAGCCCGGCGGAACCCGTCACGAACACGAACCACGGAAGTCCAAGTTCGTTGACAAACCGGGCACCGAAATTATAATGTCCCTGGCGTCATAGGATGTATTGGCGCCTTTTTTGATCGGACCCCGATGAAGGCCCGCGGCCTTCGACCCATCGAACGCCGCAGGCGACGGAGCCGGCCCCCCATGGTCACGCCCAGGATTGAGAGTACAAGGATCGAAAACCGATGGCCCGTGGCCCGGGAGGGGCTTCCGTTCATCGGCGCAGGAGCCGCTCTCACCTGCGTCTCCGTCCTGCTCGGCTGGGGCATACCGGCATTTGTCCTGGGGCTCCTGACCTGCTTCGTGGTCTACTTCTTCCGGGACCCGGAACGAACGCCCGAGGCCTCCGACGGTGCGGTGATCTCCCCGGCGGACGGGAAGGTCCTCGCCGCCGCCGTGCGAACGGACGACCGCAACCCCCTGGGCCGGTCCTGCGTCCAGGTGAGTATCTTCATGTCCCTCTTCAACGTTCACGTAAACCGCATGGTCGCTGACGGCACGGTCAAGGACCTCCGCTATCACCCCGGCCGCTTCTTCTCCGCCGACCTGGACAAGGCCTCTGAGCAGAACGAACGCAGCGAGCTCACCCTGGAGACACTCGACGGCCGGACGCTGGTCGTTGTGCAGGTCGCCGGGCTCGTGGCCCGCAGGATCGTCTGCTGGGTGGAACCGGGGGATCGCGTGACCGCGGGCCGGCGGTTCGGGCTGATCCGCTTCGGATCCAGACTCGACGTGTTCCTGCCGGAAGACACGAAGATCGTTGTGGAACCGGGAAACAAGGTTCGCGCCGGGGAGAGCGTGCTCGGATACCTGAGCCCGCAGGATTGAACCCGTCGTTCGGGGCGGCCATTGAGGATCACGGGCGGGCAGATGCGGGGAAGGCGGATTTTCGTTCCGAAGGGACGGGACGTCCGGCCCACATCCGATCGGGTCCGGGAGGCGCTGTTCAGCCTGATCGGGCAGGACCTTCGAGGCATCGTGGTCCTGGACCTGTACGCCGGGACCGGTGCCCTGGGAATCGAGGCGCTGAGCCGGGGGGCGGATCGAGCCGTGTTCGTGGATCACGCCCCCCGGGCGCTGGAGATCATTCGCAGGAACCTGGAGCAGTGCGGACTGACCGATCTCGCGGACGTGGTTCGCCACGACCTGCGGCGCGGCCTGCCGTCCCGCCGGCCCGCGCCGGAACGGACGTTCGGCCTGGCGTTCCTGGACCCGCCGTACGGAAAGGATCTGGCCGACCCGCTCCTCGCACAGCTCGGCCGGGCCGGCATCCTCGCCCCGCACGCCCTGGTGGTGGTGGAGACGGGGGCCGGGGAAAGCCTTCGGAATCACGGGGATACTCTAAGACTCCTCGAGAGGCGGACTTACGGTGACACGCGCATCCACCTGTTCAGAATCGAAAGCGGAGACGGTTCGGAGATCGGCGAACCCCCGCAACCGGAGAGGGCCCCATGAGCAAGCAGATCGCCATTTACCCCGGCACATTCGATCCCATCACCAACGGCCATTTGAGCATCGTCAAACGCGCCCTGAAGGTCTTCGACAAGCTGATCATCGCCATCCTGATCAACCCCAACAAGGTCTCCCTCTTCTCCCGGGAGGAGCGCATCGCAATGATCCGCGAGGCCCTGGAAGGCCAGCCCAACGTGGAGGTGGAGAGCTTCGACGGCATGCTCGTGGACTATGCCGTGAAAAAGAAGGCCAGGGTGATCCTCCGCGGCCTTCGGGCGCTCTCGGATTTCGAGTATGAGTTCCAGATGGCGCTGATGAACCGCAAGTTGAACCGGGACGTCCAGTCCATCTTCCTGATGACCGACTACAAGTGGTTCTACATCAGCTCGACCATCATCAAGGAAGCCGCGAGTCTCGGCGGAGACATCAGCGGGCTTGTTCCCCACAACGTCAGCAGAAAGCTCAAGGAGAAGTACGGCTATCCAAAAAATGCTTGACAGGGCTGCTCCCATTATACATCATTGCAAAACCAAGAAAACAAAAGAGTCACGGGCAATTACAGGGATTTCAGAGGAGGAAGCCGCCGATGTCGCTCACCAAGGAAAAGCTGATCACGGATATCTACAACAACGTCGGTTTGAGCAAGACCCAATCCCGCGCCGCGGTGGAAACCCTCTTTGAAATCATCAAGCAGACCCTGGAGAGCGGCGAGAACATCCTCATCAGCGGTTTCGGAAAGTTCGTGGTCAAGGACAAGGCGGCCAGGAGGGGCAGGAATCCACAGACCACGGAAGACCTTCGCCTGCGGGCGAGAAGGGTTGTCGTGTTCAAGACCTCGGGCGTCCTGCGCCGAAAAATCAACGAGGAAGAAGAAGGGCGTTAGATCCTCACCACAAACGAACCCTCGAACCCCATCTCCTTCAAGCGTTTCTCCATCTTCCCCGCTTCATCCAGCGAGCCGGACCTGGTCACGCGAACCCGGTGAAGGGTCCTGTCCCGTTCGTCCACGAACTCCGTGATCTTGACGTAGTCGAAGAGCACGCCCAACCGCTTCACCAGGTCGAGCGCGTTTCCCCGGTCGAGAAAGGCGCCCACCTGTACGGTGAAAGCTCCGGCCTTCAGGTCCCGTGTCTCGACCACCGGCCGCGTCCCCGCACCCGCCCGCCCCCTGACTGCGACCTGGGGCGCCAGGGCGGTGACGCGGACCGTCGCAACACCGGGACCGACGAGCCCGATTTCTTTGCCCGAGGCATAGGACAGGTCGATGATCCGTCCCTTGACGAACGGTCCCCGGTCGTTGATCCGGACGACCGTGGACCTGCCGTTGACCAGGTTCTTAACGCTGACGTAGGTGCCGAAAGGCAGGGTCTTGTGGGCGGCGGTGTGAGCGCGCATGTCGTAGGTCTCTCCGTTCGAGGTGGTCCTTCCGTGGAAGGGAACACCGTACCAGGAGGCCTGCCCCGTCTGGACGAACCCGTCGGCGTCGGGCAGCGGGTAGTATCGGACCCCGTGGACCACGTAGGAGGGGACCTCCCCGGGCGGTTCTTCGGGCAGAACGATCCGCCTCACCCCCGGCCCCGCGGGCCGCACGTCGGGTCTCCAGGAGCAACCGGACAGCCCGGCGAATGTCATGATCACGGCAAGAAACACCCTTTGAAAGGCCAGCATGCCTCTATCCATCCCGAACCCGTCCCTACTTGCTCAGTGCGATGGAGAGCGCCGTGGTCAGGCGGATCACGTCCCGGCTGGCCTGCCTGAGCCGGACGACGAGCAGCTCGGCCACCTTCATCAGGATCTTCACGCCGATCTGGGGGCGTCCTTCGATCAATGCCATAAACTCCTCCCGCCGAATCTCGGCCAAGGTGCAGTCGGTTTTCGCCATGACGGTTGCGGAGCGGTTGTCCCTCCCGATCAGCGCCATCTCGCCGAAAATCACACGGTCCGCGTCCCGAAACCGGGTCAGGACCTTTTCAGTCTCCCGGTAGTCGTCGTCTGCGAACTTCATGGTCAGGCTCTTGGACACTCCGACCTCGCCCTCGGCCAAGATGTACAGTGAATCGCCGTCGTCGCCCTCGCGCATGATCACGTCCCCTTCCAGAAAGCGCCGTTCCCGAATGATTTTCAGGACGTCATCCAGCTCGGCGGCCTCCAGGCTGCCGAATATCGATGTGTTGCGCACGGCCTCTGCGATTTCCATGTTCCGAGTCCCGCGGTCCGGCTCAACCCGAACCTACCAGCTTTTCTACAATTCCGACCTCTTCCGGCCGTTCCCTGGAGATCACCACCAGCCCGTCGTTCAAGGTCAACTCGAACGCGTCATCCGGATTCAGGATGACGGTGTGGCCCCGCTTCTCCCCGAAGTAATCCTTGCCCGACTCCTCGAACTTCCTCCGGATGAAATCGTCGATGAACGTGGAATCGTCAGAAAGGATGTCCTCGAGCTTGATCTGCTCCTCCTCGCGGACCACTCCGAGCAAAAGGGCCCCGTACTTGTTCCGCAGCTGACGGGCAGCTTCCCCGTATGTTCTGCCGGCAAGCCGGCCCGTCACCCTCACCCGCCAGAGCTTGTTCTCGTCCTGGTTGTTGACGAGCCGGCGAATGGAGTCGGTCACCCCGGGCGAGACGGCCGCCGTGGCCAGCAGCGGGCCGGAGGACTCCCCGCGAACGATGATCTCGTCCACCTTCGCGCGTATGAGGTGCTCGCGGTTCTCCGCGTGAATCAGCTCCGCGCAGGTCCTGACCTTGGACGCCATGGACTTGATGGCCATGGTTGCGAAAATCGTCCGCTGGTCCGCCTTCTCCAGGATGTGCCCTCCGGAGACGTCGGCCATGACGATGGCCGACCGGGCCCGGTGGATGTTCGCGCGGGCCAGGACAGCCTCCTTGACGAAATCGCCCCGGACGAAACGGATGTCCGCCCCCTCGTAGTGGTATTGGATGGACTGCACCTCGTCCCTGTCCAACTCGTTGACCAAGGCGATCTTCGGGGGGCCGCCCCTATGCTGGACCTTCAGGGCCTCGACCACGGCCGTTCCGTTCTCGTTCCACCCGCAGATAACGATGTGCCCTTTGTCCTTGATAGCCTCCAAGCCCTTACCCTCCTTGATCTTCTGCTCCACGAAAACAGAGGCGATGGATGCCGTGATCAACGAAAGAAGCGCCGGTCCGCTCAGGATGATCGTGAGGGCGAAAAACTTGGCGACCTTGGTTGTGGGTACGATGTCCCCGTATCCCACCGTGGTGAGCGTGACCACCGCCCAGTAGATGGCGTCGAACAGCCCGCGGGCGCCCTGGGTGTCGTAGTACCGGTCCGCAAAGTACAGGGCCAGGGCCCCGTACAGGATGATCACAAAGGTGAATCCCAGGATCTTGAACACCCGTTCCCGCTTGAGGACGGTGTAGATCTCCCGGGCATGGTCCTTCGCCCGGCTCCACATTGAAGGCGTCTTCCATTTCAAGGTCTGGGCCCACCGATTCGAGTCGGCCCATATTACCAGAAATCCTGAATCCTTCAACTCGATTCGTCCCGGATTCCCGGGCCCGATCGCGCGGCGGTCCGCGGATCGCTCGATTTTTCTTGACAGTCGTCGGCGTGGTCTTCTACATTTTCAGGTTAGTTATATTGTAACTATATTGTAATCACTACTGAGGCCCTGGGTTTTCCGCGCCGCCCCTCGGGTTGCGCCGGCGCCCGGGAAGGCCCCGGGACTCGCTGTGGGAGCGAATGGACGCCCGGAAAGGAAAAGACTTATGAGACTCAAGGACAAAGTGGCCGTGGTCACGGGAAGCAGCCGCGGCGTGGGCAACTCCGTCGCCCTGGCATACGGCAGGGAAGGCGCCAGGGTGGTCGTAAACTACACCTCCAGTGAAAAGGCGGCGGTGGAGACCGTGGATGCCATCAAGGGGATGGGAAGCGACGCCATCGCCGTTAAGGCGGACGTAGCCGTGAAAGCGGACGCGGAGAATCTGATCCAGGCCGCCGTGGAGCGATTCGGCCGGCTGGACGTCCTGGTCAACAATGCAGGATTCACCCGCCCCGCCCTGCTGGTCAAGATGACCGAGGAGCAGTGGGACCAGGTGGTGGACATCCACCTGAAAGGGGCCTTTCTCTGCTCTCAGGCGGCCGCCCTGCAGATGAAGGAACAGAAAGCCGGGAAGATCATCAACGTCACCTCGGTGGCGGGGATCGTCGGCACGGTGGGCCAGGTGAACTACAGCGCGGCCAAGGGCGGCGTCATCAGCATGACCAAGTCCATCGCCCGCGAGCTGGCCCGCTACAACGTCTGCGCCAACGTGATCTCCCTGGGAATCGTAGCCACCGACATGACCGAGAAGATCCGCTCCGACGAAAAGCTCAAAGAGGTCTATATGAACCGCATCCTGCTCAAGCGGTTTGCCGAGCCCGGGGACATCTCGCCGCCCTTCGTTTTTCTCGCGTCGGACGAGAGCAGCTACATTACCGGCCAGCTCCTGTGTGTTGACGGCGGATATGGGATGATTTAGAGTCAATGGGAAGGCAATGCGCGGGCAGCGCATCCTCGGGAAGGAGGACAACCATGGCATCAGTACCGGACAAGATCAAAACGTGGCAGATGGTCCAGCCCACGATGAAGGATCGGGAGACGGGGGAGGTGACCCCCGGCAAGATCGAACGAACCGAGATCCCCGTGCCGGACCTGGGGCCCGGCGAGGTCCTCGTGGAGGTCGCCGGCTGCGGCGTCTGCCACACCGACCTCGGCTACTTTTTCGACGGCGTTCCCACGGTGAACAAACCCCCGCTCACGCTCGGCCATGAGATCTCCGGGACGGTCGTCGCCGGGGACGAGAACTGGGTGGGCAAGGAGGTGCTCATCCCGGCGGTCATGCCCTGCCGGCGCTGCCACCTCTGCAAGACGCGGCGCGGGAACCGCTGCCTGGACCAGAAAATGCCGGGGAACAGCCTCGGCATCTACGGTGGTTTTTCCAGCCACATCCCGGTGCCCAGCATCGACCTTTGCGAGATTCGCAACCGCGGCGACATCCCCCTGGAGCATATCTCCGTGGTGGCGGACGCTGCGACCACCCCCTTCCAGGCGGCCAAGCGGGCCGGCCTCGAGCTGGGCGACAACGTGATCGTCATCGGCGTCGGCGGCGTGGGCCAGTACATGGTGCAGGAGGCCAAGGCCCTGGGGGCGGGCACGGTGGTGGCCGTCGACATCGACGACGCCCGGCTCCGGAAGATGCTCGACTACGGAGCGGACTACGTGATCAACTCACGGGACAAGAGCACCAAGGAGATCTCCGGCGAGGTCAAGGCCATCCGGAAGAAGGAAGGGCTGCCCTCCTTCGGGTGGAAGATCTTCGAGGTCACCGGAACCAAGCCCGGGCAGGAGATCGCCCTCTCCCTGGTCGGCTTCACCTCCAAGCTGATCCTCGTGGGCTTCGGCATGCAGAAGGTGGAGTACGCCGTAAGCCGCCTCATGGCCTTCGACGCGGAGATCATCGGGACCTGGGGCTGTCTGCCCGAGTACTATCCCCAGGTACTGGGCATGGTCCTCTCCGGCAAGATCGCCCTGGAGCCCTATGTCCAGACGCGGCCCATGAGCACCATCGTCGAGACCTTCGACGAGATTCACTCGAAGGGCTCCCCCGAGCGACGCATGATCCTGGTCCCGGACTTCTAGGACCCGCCGCTTTGCCGCTCGCCTGCTGGTGGGGCCGGGGGCGCCCCCCAGGATCGAGACAACCAGCCCGTCCCTCCAGGGAGAGGGACGGGCCTCGTGATTCGTTCATCGTGACATCATTCTGATTCAAAGGAGGAGGAATCGTTATGGCTTTAGACTGGATGCCCAGAGACAACGAACAGAAGGACCACGCTCTGCACACGGACGTGCACTGGGGAACCGAGGCGCCGTCCGTAATCTACGAAAAACGGGCCCTGAAGGACCCCGAAGGCAACGTGATCGACGGGCTCTACGTAGCCTGGATCACCATGAACAACCCGAAGCAGTACAACTCCTACACCACCGAGATGGTGAAGGGCGTCATCGCCGGGTTCGAGAACTCCTCCAACGATCGCAGCGTGGTGGCCGTGGTCTTCACCTCGGTCGGCCCCTATGCCTTTTGCACCGGGGGAAACACCAAGGAGTACAGTGAGTTCTACAGCCGCCGGTGCGACGAGTACGGCCAGTACATGGAGCTTTTCAACCACATGGTGGACTCCATCCTCATGTGCAAGAAACCCGTGATCTGCCGGGTCAACGGCATGCGCGTGGCCGGCGGCCAGGAGATCGGCATGGCCTGTGACCTCGCCATCTCGTCCGACCTGGCCATCTTCGGGCAGGCCGTCCCCAGGCCCGGCTCCGCGCCGGACGGCGGCTCCTCCGACTTCCTGCCCTGGTACCTCAGCATCGAGGACGCCATGTGGAACTGCGTGTCCTGCGAGATGTGGTCCTCTTACAAGATGAAGATGAAGAACCTGATCAGCAAGGTGGTCCCGGTCCTCAAGGTGGACGGCAAGTGGGTGCGCAACCCCATGGTGATCACGGACAAGTACGTCGAGGACGGGGAGATCGTCTACGGCGAGTTCAAGACCGGGGCCGAGGCCAAGGAAGCGCGGGCCTTCGTGAAAGAGCACCAGCCGAACGCCGACTTCGAGCTTCTGGACAAGGAGGTGGACAGTATCGTCTGGACCTTTGCCAACCTGTTCCCGGGCTGCCTCATCAAGTCCATCGACGGCATCCGTCAGAAGAAGAAGTTCTTCTGGGACATGATGAAGAACGCCAACAAGCACTGGCTGGCCGCCAACATGTCCGGCGAGGCCTTCCTGGGCTTCGGCGCCTTCAACACCCGCAAGATCACCGGCGAGGGCACCATCGACTTCCTCAAGTTCCGCCAGAACATCGCCGAGAGCAGGATCTGGGACATGGAGATGTTCGAAGAGGTGATGGGCAAGCCCCAGAAGTAGGGGAAAGGAGAAACGGCATGGGATACGAATTCGTCGAGGCGGGCATGCAGGACGGCCTGGGGACCATCACGCTGAACCGGCCCCCGGTCAACATCCTGAATATCGCCATGATGGAGGAGATCAACGGGATCCTGAAGGAATGGCAGGGTGAACGGGACCTCAAGGCCCTGCTCATCGACGCCAAGGGCAAGTGCTTTTCAGCCGGCGTGGATGTGGGGGAGCACATGGGAGACCTGGCCCCCAAGATGATCGAGGTGTTCCACGGGATGTTCCGGCTCCTGGACGGCTTTGATATTCCCACGGTGGCCTCGGCCTACAGCTCCTGCCTCGGGGGCGGGTGCGAGCTCGCCGTGTTCTGCGACATGGTGATCGCGGCCGACGACCTGAAGATCGGGCAGCCGGAGATTCAAGTCGGCGTGTTTCCGCCCATCGCCGTCCAGATCTTTCCGCGCATCATCGGGAGAAAGGCGGCCACGGAGCTCATTCTCTCGGGCAAGGTGATCGGGGCGGAGGAGGCCCTGCGCCTGGGCCTTGTGAACAAGGTGGTTCCCCGGGACGACCTGGGAACGGAAACCGCCGCTTTCCTGAAGCCTTTCCTGAAGATGAGCGCCGAGGTGCTGCGGAAGACCAAGAAGGCGATCTCCGCGGGGCTGAGGGACGACCTCGAACCGTCGTTGAAGCCCATCGAGGAGATCTACCTCGGCGAGCTCATGAAGACGGAAGACGCCCAGGAAGGACTCAAGGCTTTCCTGGAAAAACGAAAACCCGAGTGGAAGAACAGATAGGCGGACCGATCACCACGGTCCGATGCCCCGGCCCCCGTTGACGGCGGGTCCGGGATGTGCGACCGGATGATTGCGAGAGGGCACGGAGCGGCCTTGGCGGGCCGCCTCGTGCCCTCTTCCTTTGGTCTCCGCCTTTCTCCGCCTTTCCTCCCGGCCTCTTTTCCCGACCGACTGCCAACGAGCTGACACAACGGCCCGCTCCCGCCGAAAAATCGACACCCATTCCGGCCGCCGGCCGGGGTCCTGGAGCCGCGGCGGGGCTTTGCCCGACTGGTATGATTTCTGCATTATGCTTTCCATCTGGAAGCCGCCCGCCCGAAATTTCCGACTGCGTGCGAAGGAAGCCGGGCGCAGTGCGGTTGCAGTCGGGGATCACCTTCGATGGTTACAATGCAGCTGGAGGGAACGCCATGTCCATGTTCGATCGAACCAGTCTGAAACAGAAGCTCTACGGCCTGAACGTCTTCTACCTGATCCTGCTGGGGATCGTCGGCTTTTTCTACCTCAACTACAACGGGCTCATCAGCGAGCTTTCCGAGAGGCAGAGGGAGACGGGGATGCTGACGGAGGGCACGCGCGGGGCCGCCTTTACCGCCAAGGACTACCTGGCCGGCCGGACCTCCTTCGAGGACCTGGAAACCGCCTTCCGGCCCTTTCTGCAGGCCCGCGGCGGGCACGCGGCCGAAGCGGGCGCAGAGTCGATCTGGAACGACCTCCGGAGCATTCGCGGCATCCGGGAAGCCAACGCGGGCATCGAGGCCGAGGTCGAGAACCTGATGGCCCACTCCATCGCCCAGTCGAACGGATACATCAAGCAGGTGAGCGAGAAGCTGGCGGATCCGAACGCCCGCTACGATGTAACCGAGCTGGAACGGCTCGTGATCATCGGGGCGAGCATCAACACCACGTCCAGCTACGACCTTCGCCTTTTGTTCACCCGCCTGAAGCAGGACCCGGCGGCCGGGGAGCGGATGCTCGCGTTCCTGGAAACGCTCCTGACCAACGTGGAGAACGACATCAAGCGTCTCACCGGAACGCCCTTCGAAGGCATGGCCCGCGAGGCGAAAGAGGCCAACCTGCAGGTCAGAGAGCTGACAAAGTTCTTCATTGAAAACACCCGGCGGGCCAACGCCCTTCAGGACCGGGTCTTTGAAGGCCTCGAGCGGAGCATGGGCGGCATCCGGGAGGCGGTG
>JAIPEI010000082.1 GCA_021737245.1 Deltaproteobacteria bacterium
GTTTGAATCAGCGTTAATGCCCCGAGCCCCATTGCAGATACCAGCATTTTCACGGCAACTGAATGATAAGGATGTTGCTTTTGGGGGCTTGCCTCCGACGAGCTCCATAAGGGCCCATTCTCGGCAAGCCCCCAAAAGCAACGGCTACCTTGATGGGGGTTTATGAGATTTTCTACTTGACACGGCCCGTTTCATAGCAGTGCCCGCAGAAATGGCCATTTTCCGCAATCTCTGCGTCGATCTGCGGGATTTCCTTGTGCGGCGTACTGACCGTACACCTCCGCGGAATCCCTGGATCTCCTTGACCTTGCGAAAAATGGCTCATTTCTGACTCGCGAGAAAGGCGAACCGACGGCCTCCCGCCCCTTCGGCCCGGAAACTCAACTATCCGTGACCGGAGCGCGAACAGAGAACCGGGGGCGGTTCAAAGGGGTTTCACGGACACGAGCCACGAAACACGAACCACGAAAGGATGTTTAAACATGGGATACGTGTTCGGACCGGTGCCTTCGAGGAGGCTGGGGCGCTCCCTGGGCGTGGACCTGGTTCCGCTGAAGACCTGCAGTTACGACTGCATCTACTGCCAGGTGGGGAAGACCACCGACAAGACGGCCGTACCCGCCCGGTTCAACCCGGTGGAGGAGGTGCTGAAGGAGCTGGAGGAGCGCCTCCGGACGACCGATCCGGACGTGGTGACCTTCTCGGGATCCGGGGAGCCCACCCTCCACTCGGAGATCCACCGCGTGATCGGCCGGGTAAAGGAGCTCACGGGCACCCGGGTGGCGGTCCTCACCAACGGCTCTCTCCTGTGGCGGCCGGAGGTGCGGGAACGGCTTCTCGCTGCGGACCTGGTGATGCCGACGCTCTGCACGGTGTTTGAGGAGACGTTCCAGCGCATCCATCGACCTCAGGAAGATCTGCGGCTGGAAACGATTGTGGACGGTCTGAAGCGGTTCAGGGAGATGTTTCAGGGAGAGCTGTCCGTGGAGGTTCTGCTGCTGAAGGGGATCAACGACACTGAAGAGGAGATCCAGGGGCTGGTCGAGGCCTTCGCGCGGATCGCGCCGGACCGGATTCAGCTCAACACCGTGGTGCGGCCTCCTTCGTCGAGCGAGGCCGTGCCCCTTGACAGGATGCGGCTGGAAGAGATAAGAGGTCTCATGGGTGAGAAGGCTGAGATCATTGCAGACCCCCGCGTGGGCAATGGAGAGGCGGACCGGACGGACCTTTTCCGGGCTGTTCGGGGAATGGCTGAGCGGCGGCCCATCCGGGTCAGGGATGCGGCCGACTCGCTGTCCATCCCCATGAAGGAAGCCGGGGCGATCGTTCAGGCCCTCGTGAGCGAGGGTGTGCTCCGTTCGAGGGAGCACGAAGGAGAGACCTACTTCAGCGCGGTTTGAGCGGTGGAGGAAGATCGTATTGCGTTTCCGCGCCGCGGGACCGGCGGGAAACGATCAGGGAGATTCGACGCGGACATGGGAGACAGGACCGGACAGGACCGATACGTCGTGGGGATCGACGCGGGGTCGGTCAGCCTCAACGGCATCGTGGTCAACGAGCGGGAGGAGATCGTCTACGAGCTCCCCTACCGGCGCCACCTGGGAAGGCCGGAGCAGGAGATCCGGCACGCTCTGGCTGAGATCTACCGAACCCTGGGTATGGAAAACATCCAGGCGGTGGCCTTCACCGGCAGCCACGCCAGGGGCTTCAGCGAACGCCTGAACGGGTTCTTCGAGTTCGAGACCATCAGCCAGGTCCTGGGCGCGGTCCACATCCGGCCGGATGCCCGCACCATTGTCAGCATGGGGGGGCAGGATACCTCCCTCTTCCAGATCAACCACGCGCGGGACGGCTGGGAGCTCGAAAGCTTCAATACGAACGGCCCGTGCGCCTCCGGAACCGGATCGTTCATCGACCAGCAGGCCCAGCGCCTGGCCACCGCCCTCTACCGGCGCGAAGAGATGATTTCGCAGGACCAGGTGGATCGCATCCTCGGGGACTTCATCCGGCTGGGCCTCACGAGCGGGCAGCCGGCGAACGTCGCCTGCCGCTGCACGGTGTTCACCAAGTCCGACATGATCCACCTCCAGAACAAGGGAGAGAAGCTCGAGGACATCATCTACGGGCTCCACGTGGGAAACGCCCGCAACTACATGAGCACCATCGTGTCCAACCGCGCGCTACAGGCCCCCGTCCTGTTCGTGGGGGGGCTTTCCCTCAACGAGCTGCAGGTCCGCGCCCTCAGGACGTATGTCCCAAGCCTCGAGGTCCCGCCCCGAAGCACGTCCCTCGGCGCGCTCGGGGTCGCCCTTCAGGCCCTGAGGCAGGGGGTGCGGGGGATCCCCGACCTGGAGGACTGCCGCACGGCCGGCGAGTGGGCCGTCGAGGACCTTCCCCTGGCCCGGCCCCTGATTCTCGAAAAGACCCGTTTCCCCGAGACCAACGAGGTCGAGGAACGCGGTCTAAAGCGGGAAACCCCCGTTTACCTGGGGATCGACATCGGATCGACGACCACGAAGTATGCGGTGATCGACGAGGGCCGCAACATCCTTCACAAGAGCTACGTTCACACGCGGGGCAAGCCCATCGAGGTGACCCAGACGCTTCTCGCGGCCGTCCGGGACGCCCTGGGGGACCGGGTTCGCATCCAGGGTACGGCCACCACCGGCTCGGGCCGGAACGTGGTGGGCACCTTCATCAACGCGGATCTCATCATCGACGAGATCACGGCCCACGCCAGGGGCGCCACGGAGATGGATCCGGATGTGGACACGATCTTCGAGATCGGGGGCCAGGATTCCAAGTACATCTACATCGAGAACCGCTACCCCCTGGACTTCGACATGAACAAGGTGCGCCGCAGGCACGGGAAGCTTCCTCCACGAGCTGGCCAACAAGTACGGCATCAGCATCGTGGACGAGTTTCAGGAGATCGCGCTTTCCTCGAAAAATCCGGTGAAGCTGGCGGAGCGGTGCACGGTGTTCATGGAGTCCGACCTGGTCTCCTATCATCAGAAGGGGGTGGACACGCGGGACCTGATCGCCGGGCTGTGCTATGCGGTGGTCCACAACTACCTGAACCGGGTCGTCGGCAAGCGGAAGATCGGACGGCGGGTCATGTTTCTCGGGGGGCCCTCGTTGAACAAAGGCGTGGTCGGTGCATTCGAGAACGTTCTCGGACGGGGTCTGACGGTTCCCATGCACCGCGAGGTCCTGGGCGCCTATGGAGCCGCCATCAGCGTGCAGGAGAGGATGATCGCGGAGGGCACACGGGAGAGCCGGTTTCGAGGGCTCGACAGCGTGATCTCGGACCGCATGGAGTATGAGGAAAAGGTGTGCCGGGCCGACCCCAACTGCCACAACCAGTGCAAGCTGAAGATCTATGATTTCGGCGGGAAAAAGACCATCTGGGGCGGGGATTGCGGCCGTTACGAGGTGATCGGAGCCCGGGCCCGACAGAAGGAGAACCTGTTCCGCCTCCGGGACGACCTGTGGATGCGGGCCATGGACGGTCTCTGCCGCGAGCTTGCCCCGGGTGAGTTTCTCCATGAGCTGGACGGGCGGCCCACCGTGGGCATGCAGAGAAGCCTCTACTTCTTCCAGACCGGGATTCTCTGGGCCCACTTTTTCGATCGGCTCGGCTACCGCCTGGTGATCTCGCCGCCCACGAACGGGACCATCTCGAGTGCCGGCATCGAGAGCGTGGCGGCGGAGACCTGCTACCCGGTCAAGGTCAGCCACGGGCACGTGGCCGGCCTTCTGGGGCGGACGAGCTACCTGTTTCTCCCCAGCATCGTGGACATGCCCACCCCGACCTCTCAGGAGCGCGGATTTTACTGCCCCCTGGTCCAGGCGAACCGGTACATGCTTCAGACGGCTCTGGACCTGGACAACTGCAATGTGCTGCACGCCATCCTCCACATGAAGAACGATCCGGAGATGATCGCCCTGGAGCTCGCAGGACAGCTCGCCCCTTCCCTCGGCCGAAAACGGGCCGAGATCCATGAGGCGCTCCTGGCGGGGATCGAAGCGAACGACAGGTTCTCCAACGAGCTGAAACGGATCGGACGGGAGAAACTGGAAGCACACGACCCTTCCGAGCCGCTGGTGATCGTGACGGGACGCCCGTACAACCTCTATGACGAGAGGCTGAACCTCCGGCTGGGCCGGAACCTGGCAAAAATCGGAGTCTCGGCCCTGCCCATGGATTTCGTGGATCTGGAAGGGGTGGATCTATCGGACTTTTCGTCCATGTACTGGGGGCTGGGCGCCCGCATTCTCAGAACGGCCAAGTTCGTCCGCCGGCACCCGGAGGCGTTCGGGCTCCACATTACGAACTTCAGCTGCGGCGCGGACTCCTTTCTGGAGCACTTCTTCAAGTACATCATGGGCGAGAAACCCTACCTCATCCTGGAGCTCGACGAGCACAGCGCCGTGGCCGGGGTGATGACCCGTCTCGAGGCCTTCCGGAACGTGATCCAAAACGCCGTGGAGGAGCTGAACCGAAGCCTCGACGACCGGAAGGTATCCAACTGAGGAGAGCATGGAATCCCGACCGCTGCCCACATTCCACAGCCTGTCCCAGAAGGTCGGCGCCTTCAGCGCCCGGGACAAGACCTTCCTGATTCCCCAGATGAACCGGATCGGGTGTCATCTCCTGGCTGCGGTGTTTCAGGCCTTCGGCGTGCGCGCAAGGGTCATGGACACTTACAAGGGTCTCGATCTCGGCCGCGAGTTCACATCCGGCAAGGAGTGCTTTCCGTGCCAGGTGACCACGGGCGACATCCTGCACTTTCTGGAGGAGGAGAAGGCGCGTCTCGGGGAATCGTTCGATCCGGAGGACTATATCTACTTCATGCCCGAGGCCGGAGGACCCTGCCGGTTCGGCATGTACAACAAGTTCCAGCGGATCGTGCTCGACTCTCTGCCGGGCCTCGAGAACCTGAAGATAGGGTCCTTGACATCGGACAACGCCTACTCGCCGGTGGGCATGATCGACGAGGACAAGGCGACGGACTTCCGGAAATCGGCCTTCATGTCGGTGGTCGCCGCCGACATCCTGGATCGGCTGCTCTGGCGGATACGCCCTTACGAGCGCGATCCGGGCCTGGCCGACGCCTTGATCGACGAGGCTGTGACCTCCATGTCCGAGGCCTTCCTGCGCCACTCGGAGAAGAAGGAGTTCGACACCATCCTCGATCGGCTGGAGGAGATCGTGCGCAGGGGCGGGGAGATCATGGATCCCTCCATCCCGCGCAAGCCCCTGATCGGAATCGTGGGTGAGATCTACCTGCGAACCCATACGCAGTCCAACCAGGATATGATCCGTGTCCTGGAGCGGTATGGCGCCGAGGTGGTCAACGCGTCCATCGCGGAGTGGGTGAACTACACGGCATACGATCGGATGCGGGAGGCCCGGATCGGGCTGTGCAGGAACCTGAGGCTGCTCAGGTTCCGCGAGATCCGCAATTACGCCTCGAAGATCGTCTCCTACGGGCTGGATCTCTGGTACCAGCAGTCCAGGCAGGATAAGGCCTACCGGCGTTTGAAGCCCATCATCGACCTCCCCGGAGACCACCGCGTCGGTGACCTCGAAGAGGTATTGATGCAGAAGGACCTGTTCTCCTTCGAGGTCGGCACCGAGGCCTGCCTGAGCATCGCCGGGATCATGGAGTACATGCGCGAGGGATTCAACGGGGTGGTGAACGTCTATCCTTTCACCTGCATGCCCAGCACCATCACCTCGGCCGTGGTCCGCCCCATTGTGAACCGCCGCCGCCTCCCATACCTGGACACCCCCTGCGACGGAACATACCAGCCGGGGCGGGAAGCGGCCATAAGAACTTTCATGTACCAGGCCCACCAGCACAGGGACCGCGCATTGCAGAGCGGTTGAGCCAAGGAAGCTCGGACGGCGCGGCGTGCTTCGCACGAAGCACCCTGAAACAACGACAAGGGACAGTATGACGACCAAAATGTTGATCAACGCGGTGGACCCGGAAGAGTTCCGGGTCGCCTTCACCAAGGACGGCATGCTGGATGGTTTTCACATCGAGACCCTCACGGCCGAGCAGCGTGTCGGAAATATTTACAAGGCCGCAGTGGAACGCGTCGAGCCCAGCCTTCAGGCATGCTTTGTGAACTTCGGCGTGGAAAAAAACGGGTTTCTGCCGGCAGGAGACATCCACCCCGAGTACTTTCAGGGGGAAGCGGCCGAAAGCTCGGGAACGGGCATACCGCCCGTGGAGAAGGTGATCCGGAAAGGGCAGCCGCTCCTGGTCCAGGTGACCAAGGAGATGCCGGGCCGGAAAGGCGCACACCTGACCACCTACATCTCCATTGCGGGACGGTACCTCGTGCTCACCCCGGGACGCACCATCAACGGCGTGTCCAGGAAGATCGAGGACGAGGAGGAGCGGCAGCGCCTCAAGGAGATCATGAACCAGATGACGCTGCCCGAGGAGATCGGATACATCGTCCGGACCGTGGCCGCGGGCCAGAACAAGCGCGAGCTTTCCAAGGACCTGAACCGCCTGCTCCGCATGTGGCGCGACATCAAGAAGCGGGTGGGCCAGGCGCCGCCCTTCTCCCTGCTCCACAAGGAGCAGGACCTCTGCCTGAGGACCTTGCGGGACTACTTCACGAGCGACGTGTCCGAGGTGCTGGTCGACGATAAGGAGACGTACAACAAGATCAGGGAGTACATGAAGATCATCAGCCCCTTGCACCAGCGCAAGGTGAAGCTGTACACGCACACGGTGCCGATCTTCGACCGCTACGAGATCGAGCAGCAGATCGAGAGCATCTACCGCAACCGGGTGAACCTCAAGTCGGGCGGCAGCATCGTGATCGACCCCACGGAGGCGCTCATCGCAATCGATGTGAACTCCGGCAAGGGAAAGATGGGCAAGGACGTGGAGAGCATGGCGTTCCGGACCAACATGGAGGCGGCCCGGGAGATCGCAAGGCAGCTCAGGCTCCGGGACATCGGAGGGCTGGCCGTGATCGACTTCATCGACATGAGGGACCGGAAGCACAACCGGGAGGTGGAGAAGACCCTGCGGGAGGAGATGAAGCGGGACCGGGCCAAGACCGACACCTCCCCTTTGTCCAAGTTCGGCATCCTGGAGCTGTCGCGCCAGCGGCTGCGTCCGTCCATCGAGTCCAAGACGTACCAGGTCTGCCCGCACTGCCAGGGACGGGGCATGGTGATGTCCGTGGAGTCGGCTGCCGTTTCCATCATGCGCAGAATCTGGATGGGGCTGTCCAAGGGAAACATCACTCAGGTCAACGGCACGCTCTGCGTGGAGGTGGCCTCCTATCTGCAGAACAGGAAGCGCAAGGAGCTGCTGGATCTCGAGAATCGCTACAATGTGAAGATCGTTCTGAACGCCGATCCAAGTCTGCCTCCGGGCGAGGTCAAGCTGGACTTCGCCAAGTGAGGACGGTGCGGGTTGTCAAGAGAGAGGAGAACGGGCGATGAACATCAAGACCATCCTGGCGCCGGTGGACGGCTCCGACCACTCCAAACGCTCAGCAGCCTATGCCGCTGATCTCGCAAAGGCCCTGGGAGGCGAGATCATCCTGATGCACTGCCACAGGCGTTTTCCGTCCGTGCTGGGGGAGCCGTACTACCAGAAGGTGGTGGACGGGATCATCGAGGACGCCAACGAGCTCCTGGAGCCCTACCGTCAGATGCTCCGGGAGGCCGGGGTCCCCTTCACCGAGCGCATCCTGGAGCGGCCGGCGGGAGGGGCGATCCTGGAGGTGGCGAAGACCGAGGGGTGCGACATGGTGGTCATGGGCTCCCGGGGGCGCACCGACCTGGAAGGGCTCCTGCTGGGGAGTGTCACCCACCGGGTCCTCGAGGCGGCGCCCTGCCCGGTGCTGGTGGTCCGCTAGGGCTTCTCCTCCCGCAGCCCGTGCTCTTGCAGGGCGGCCATGAGCTCGTGGCGCCAGCGCTCGTTCTCCTCCCGCCCCGTCTCGATCATGCGGTTCGCCTGTCGAACCACCCGGTCTTCCCCGCTTTCCAGACCGATCAGCTTGTCCTCGAACCCCCGGAGAAGGTGGGTGGAGCCCATGAGAAAGAGCCGGTGAATCCGCCTCACCTCATCCGTCCGGGGGTGGATCTGCATCAGCATGTCATGGAACCGGCCGTACAAAGGGATGACATGCTCCCGGAGGCTCTCGATCACGGCCCGGGTCGAGGTGAAGTTCTCCCCCGTGACTGAGGCGTAGTGATAGAGCGCCTTCTGCTCCAGCTCGGCAATGCCGAGAATCTCCTGGTTCACGTAGGTCGCCAGCTCCATGGTGGTCGGGTCCGTGGCGCAGCCGGGCTTCAGCAGCAGGATCGCAACCAGAGCCATTGTAAATCCAACCCTCGTGGGCATTGCGGGAACTCCTCTCCATCCCATCTTGTTGACTTCTCCCGGGTTCTCTGTTATTCATTCACCGGCTTCATTAGCGCGCGCCCATATAAACGAACTTCGGGCATTGCAGCGTTTCCAATTCAGAAAGGAGGATTTTTGTCAAGATCAAGGAGATCAAGAGGTTACAATAAACCGCGCTGATCGACGATGAGATTGGCAAAAAAGCCCCCTTTCCGGATGGAAACTAGCGCATTCCGCGCCATTCATCAATTGGAATCCGTTGCTATTCCCGATTTGAGGGATCCCTTCTTCGCCCAGAGGTACGCGAGCACACATGCGCCGGTCCCCTGAGAACTCTTTATCGTGTCCCTCGAGAGCCTGCCTTTTCTTTTTCATCCTGTCCCTGCTTTTCCTCCTTCACCACCCCGATGCGGCCCACGCCGGGGACCGGCCCTTCACAGGAGCGGCCAACTGGGGCGGGACCGGCCTCTTCGAGATCCCCACGGCCCGGGTGCTGGACGAGGGTGAGATCCGTTTCGGGTTCACCCAGGCTGATCCCTACCGGTGGTACGCCTTCGGCCTGGGGCTCTTCCCGGGGCTCGAGCTGGGGGGGCGGGTCACCGAGGTTCAAAACGTCCCCGGCCAGTTCTTCAGCAAGTTCAAGGACCGGACCTTTGACGCCAAGTACCAGGTGTTCCCCGAGTCCAGGCGGTTTCCGGCCGTGGCCATAGGCGTCCAGGATGTATTGGGGACCCGGGTGTTCCCGGCCGAGTACGTGGTGCTCAGCCGGCAGATCTATCCCTTTGACTTCACCCTGGGGATCGGCCACAACCGGCTGGCCGGAGATCTGACCCTCCCCTTCCTGGACCGGTTCGGGATCTTCGGCGGCGTGGACTGGGCCGTTCACGACCGGTTCCACCTCATGGCCGAGTACAACCCCATCGAGTACGAGAAGGACCGGAGAAGGGCGGGCCGCGCCCTGCCCGAGGGAGCGGACTGGCCGGTCAACTTCGGTGCGCGGGCTGAGATCCTGCCCGGCCTGGACCTGGGCGTGTCCTGGCAGCGTGGGAACACCCTGGGCTTCTCGGTGAACCTGCACGCCGTGCTGGGCAAGCCGATCCAGGCCCAGCGGCCCGACCCGCCCAGTTGGACCCCGGCGGACCGGAGGCCCTTTGCGGACCGGGACATGAAAAAAGCGGTGGAGGCCATCCACGCGGACATCCGGAAGGCCGGGTTTGCCGAGGTCTCGGTCTACGCCGGGGGCGGGGAGATCACGGCGGAGTTCGCCAACGGCAAGTACCTCTCCAACGCCAAGGCGGCCGGCCGCGTGCTCAGGATCCTGCTGTTCCACTCCCCGCCCGGGGGGGAGCGGATCACGGCGGTGCTGCGCTCCCGGGACATGCCCATGCTCAGGGTTTCAGTGAAACCCGATCACTTTCGGAAGTACATTTTCGGCGAGATCTCAGAGCCGGTCTTTGCCAAGCTGGTGGAGATCGAGACCACGGACCGGGTGCCGCCGGAGGGGATGGAGACCCTTGCCCGCACCGAGAGCGACCGCGCCCTCACCATCACCTACGGGGTCGAGCCCGATGTGGAGACCTACCTGCTCGACCGCACCAACTACGTGCAGGTCAGGCCGGGCATCAAGCCTTATGTCATGGCCAACGTGTGGAAAGGCGCCTATGCCTATGCACGGTACGACGTGCCGTTCTACTCCAATGTGGAGTCGAGCGCTGTGCCCCCGCCGGATGCGGTGAGAAGCGACTTTGCCAGGTACATGGACCGGAACTACTCCTTTGACCGGTTGATGATCGACCAGACCTTCCGCCTGACCGAGCGGACCTTCGGCCGGTTGAGCGGCGGGTACCTGGAAAAGATGTACGCCGGGGTCGGCGGCGAGATCCTCACCTTTCTCGGGGACGGGCGTCTGGCCCTCGGCGTGGAAGCGGACTGGGCGTTCAAGCGCGAGCCCCACACCCAGCTCGACCTGATGGACTTCGACGCATACACGCTTCTCGGAAACATCTTCTACCACGAGTCCACGCTGGATCTGACGTTGAACGCCAAGTTCGGCCGCTTTCTCTACGGCGATTACGGTGTGGTCTTCGACGCGAGCCGGGAGTTCGACACGGGTCTCATCGTCGGCGTCTGGTACAGTGTGACCGACTCGAGCAAGTTCACCGGGTTCAACAAAGGGTACAACGACAAGGGACTCTACCTGAGCCTGCCCATGCGCATGTTCATGGACCACGACTCGCCCAGGCGGTTGAGCTACAGCATTGCTCCCTGGACCCGGGACGTGGCCGCCAGCATCTTTCACTGGCAGCCGCTCTACTGGGTGGGAAGCCGCCTCATGCCGGAGCGCTTCCCCTCCGACGTGGGAAAACTCAAGCAAGAGCAGGCGCCCCCCTGGATAGGACTGGATGGGGCGGTGAAGGGGGGG
>JAIPEI010000083.1 GCA_021737245.1 Deltaproteobacteria bacterium
GGATGTCCGAAGCGCTCGCCGCGCGGGGCAAGCTGATCACCGGAGAGACGGTTCTCCCCGTGGCCTGCGACAATTTCACCGGCGAGGCGCTGAGGGTGCTTGGCCCCAAGATCGAGCAGTCGGACGCACTCCTCATCATGACCTGCGCGTTCGGCGTTCAGACCGTTGCCCGGCAGGCGGGAAAGACCGTGATTCCCGCCCTTGACACGCTGTTCGTGGGCAAGGAGTCCGGGGTGGGGCGATTCGACGAGGTCTGCACCCAGTGCGGGAGCTGCATCCTGGGGGAGACCGGCGGCGTCTGCCCGGTGACCGCGTGCCACAAGGGTATGGTGAACGGGCCGTGCGGGGGAACGAACGACGGCATGTGTGAGATCGGCGACGGACGGGACTGCGCGTGGACCCTGATCTACGAGCGGCTCAAGGAGCTGGGCCGGCTGGATGTGATGAGGCGGTATCAGGCCGCCAGGAACCACCATGCCGCCCCCATGCCGGGGATCTGGCGGGACACCGAGCCTTGAGCATGTTGTGCGTGGGACGGGGTTTTGCGCCCTGCCGAGGCTCATCCGCAACAACCAGACCATGATATTTCACACGAGGACGCCCATGGGAACGACATTCAAGGAAGCGCTGGAGTCGGGGAGGTTCGTGGTGACCTCGGAGGTGGCCCCGCCCAAGGGGACGAACCTCGAGAAGATGAAGCACCACGTGGAGCTTCTCCGTGACAAGGTGGACGCCATGAACGTGACCGACCATCAGAGCTCGGTCATGCGGTTCCCCTCCCTGGGCGGGGCCCTGCTGGTGAAGGAGATGGGCGGGGAGCCCATTCTCCAGATGACATGCAGGGACCGGAACCGGCTCGCACTGCAGGCGGACCTGCTCTTCGCGGCGACGCGCGGCATCGGGAACGTGCTCTGCCTGACCGGCGACTCGGTGATCCTCGGGGACCACAAGGAGGCCAAGGGGGTGTTCGACCTCGAGTCGAGCCAGCTCCTGGCCGCGGTTCGCACCCTGGAAAAAGGAAAGGATCTGGGGGGGAATGCACTCGAAGGCTCTCCGGCCTTCTGCGCCGGGGCCATTGTCACCCCGGAGGCCAATCCGCTGGAGCCCCAGCTCATCAAGTTCGAGAAGAAGATCGACGCCGGGGCCGAGTTCATTCAGACCCAGGCGGTCTACGACCTGGACAACTTCAAGACCTTCATGGAGTACGCGCGAGCGTTTCCCGTCAAGATCCTGGCCGGCGTCATCCTGCTCACCTCGGCGCCCATGGCGCGCTTCATGAACAAGAACGTGGCCGGCGTCCGGGTACCCCAGGAGCTCATCGACGAGATGGACGCCGCGCCCAAAGGCCGCAAGGTGGACAAGGGCATCGAGATCGCCGGCAGGATGATTCGAAGGATCCGGGACGAGCGGATGTGCCACGGGGTCCACATCATGGCGATCGGAAAGGAAGATCGGGTACCCGACATCATGGAGGCGGCCGGGCTGATCTGAATCGGCCGGTACGGACAGAAAACGCCGCGGTGCCCAGACCCGCGGCGTTTTCTGTTCATGAGGCGCACGCTCACCAGGTGATGCGCGGCAGGTTGATGACGGCTCCTACCAGAAGAGCAATCCCTGCGGCCATGGCGACAAAGCCGAACAGATAGGATGCGGCCCGAACGAACGGCGGGGCTTCGGTTGCAAGCCGCTCCTCGAAGCGGCCGGCTTCCTTTAATCGGGCAAGCCAGGCCGGCTTTTCCCGGCGCGTGGATTCCAGGTCCACCGTGCCTTCGAACATGGCCCGGTCCATGGGAAAGCTGTGCCGTCGAACATGCGCCACAAAGAAGTGGATGATGAAGACGTGGGCCATGGCGAGCAGGGCTTCGATTCGGTGAACCCACAGGGCCACGTTGAGTCCCCATCCCGGAACCATGCGGGAGGAGGCGACTGGAAACGCCAGAAGAAGGCCGCTTATTCCGAGGATGACCATTCCCCAGAAGACCGCCCAGTAATCGAACTTCTCCCAGTAGCCCCAGCGGTCGAACTCCGGATGGGGACGGACGCCGAAGAACCACCCCAGATGCTCGAAGAACTGCCTCGCGTCCCGCGGGGAGGGAACGAGGGAGTCCGGACCGAGCAGCATCCGTGGAAAACGCCGCCAGTCGATGACCACCAGAAGATAGACCATGTGGATCAGAAAACCGGCGATCATCAGGATGCCCACGATCTTGTGGAGCACCAGGGCGGATTCATATCCCCCGAACAACCGGCACAGTCCCTTTCCCCAGCCCGTCTCCACGCTCATACGCCCCAGGCCCGTGGCCCCCTGGACGATAAAGGCCGCCAGGAGCCCCCCGTGAAAAAACCTCTGAAGCGGGGTGAACCGGCGAACCCTGGTGGCTTCGTCATTGGTCTTCGCGTTCACGGTGGGTGCCTTTCTTTCCTGCCAGGAGCTCACGGATCCCCCACAGCGCCGTGTGAGGCAGGAACAGCAAAAACGTGCCTGCGGCGATGACGATCATGATCCAGAAGACCCAGAACAGCACCGGGAAGGTGGCCTGCGTGCTCAGGAGGGCGGGGTTCGGCTCGTGAACCCGGTAGGTTGCAAACGAGGCATTGGCCCCCTGGTGACACTTGGCGCAGATATAGGCGTGCCGCCGAATGGGATTCATGGGGGCGTAGTAGTATCGTGACCCCGGGATGGGCTCGCCCCCGTGACACTGCCGGCAGGTCAGGTTCGCCCTCGTTGTGTGAAGGTTCCGGGCCTCCTCCGGGTGGCACGTTTCGCATCGCCTCCGGTCATAGAAGCGGATTCCGTAATGGGAGTCGGCCAACCGTGTCCGGTCCCGTATGGTCGGCGCATTGGGGCTGTAGCCCACCACGTCCGCCGGCCCCGGACGCGGCTCGATGAACGCCCGCAAATGCCGGGGCATGACCTCGTACTCCTCGTAGTACCCGGTGCTCGCTTCCCGGTCCCGATACCTGAGCAGGTGGGAGGCGGCCTCGTCCTGTGCCCGGGCCTGGGCGGCAAGGATCCACATGATCGCCATGACCACCAGGCATGCAAGCACGCGTTTCCCGGACCCGGTCATATCGTTTCCCCATTTCTACCGGCTGAACCGGTAGGATACCGGCTCCTCGACGATGCGCCCCCGGGGCGAGGGAATCACCGCGAGCGTTTCCCACTTTTCCTGGAGCTCCTTCAGATCCTCGTCCTTGTGCTTGTGGCAGGCCTGACAGGAGTTGGGGATTCGATCGTCCCTCAGCGTGTCTGCGGGGAGCAGGGTCATAAAGACATGGCTGCGAATGTCTCCGGACTCGGCGCTCTTTGCGATCCGGGGCATGTGGCATCCCAGGCAGTTTGCGAATGAGTGAATGGAGTGGGCCAGGTTTCGGTTCACCTGCACGTGGCACTCGAAGCACTGCTTGGAGCCTGCCGAAACGGTCTGAGAGCGGGTGGGCGGCATGCCGACCTGGTGCACGTAGTGGCACGACATGCAGGTTACGCCCTCGGAGTAGTGCCTGGATTGCCGCCAGTCGATGAACTGCTGGTGGTGGCCCTTGGAAAACTCGTTCGCATAGACGTGCCTCACGTCACCCGCCTCGAACGAGGTGGATCGATAGTAGGCCTCGAGCGCCTTACCCGGCTCGTAGCCCACAGGCCATCCCGCGCCTTCGTGTTGGGTTGCACTTCCCCGGTTGTGACAGGAGCCGCAGATCTGGACGGCCACACCCAGCGTCAGCTTGGCCGGGTTCACGATGGTCTCGCGTTTCTCGAACACGGCGGTCTTGGGCAGCGCCGCATGCCACGATCCTTTCCCGTGGCAGGCCTCGCAAGCCACCCCGGGCTCGCTGAACGTTCCCTTCTCGAGATCCACGCCCGTGGCATGGCAACCCCCGCATTTGAGCAGCCAGGGTCTCGCCTGCCAGTCCTGCTCGTGATAGTTCACCCAGCGATGGGTCTCTGCGTTGTACTGGATCGGAGAGATGTAGAGGGTGCCTTCTTTCCTGACCAGGAACCGCTGTTTCCACTGGCTGCCGATGGTATACAGGATCTCGTCTTCCGCAGGGACGTAGATCTCGTCCGCCGGCACTTTCAACTGGTCGCCGAGCTGCGCGAGATCCTCCCGGATGCGTTTCTCCTCGATGGGGACAATGAGGGCGTCCCGGTTTTTCTGAGCGTCCTGGAGCATGCGGCTGTGGAGCGTCATCTTCCAGGAGTCGTAATGCTCCAGATGGCAGGTCTTGCAGGTCTCCGACCCCACGAACGCCTTCGGGCTGGAGAGGACGGCATCCATGTCCACGGGTTCTTCCCGGCCGCAGGCGTTTGCGAAGACGGCGACGGCAACCGTGATCCCCATGACGAGCAGCTTGTTTGTCTTCATTTCTTTCTCCTTTGGCAAGGACCGTTGCCGGCTGCATTCCAAAACCGATGGACGTCTTGACCCGAGGGATCCACGGGGAATCAGGATCTCGAGGGGCAAGCCGCCCGACTTTTGAACTACACCAAAGGGAAAAGCCGTCTGGAGGAGGAAGCGTGCGCAAGTGGAGGGCAGGAGAGGAACCGCGGTCAGGGGGAGCTGTCTGCGAGTGATTCCGGATGGAAACCGGCTATACCCTACGATAGGGCCGGGAATTGTGGATGTCAAAAAATATTTCCTGCAAAGCGCCTCAGCCGGCAGGAAGCCCGGCTCAGCCTTCGTCCCCAGCCCCGGCCAGGGGGGCCGCCGCCTGGCCCGATCCCATCAGGATGGCGATACGACGGGTGTCCTCCTTGCTCTCCAGGGCGATCTTGACGATCATGGTGAGCGGGACGGAGAGGAGCATGCCCACGGGGCCCAGTACCCACCCCCAGAAGACCAGGGAGAGCCACACCACCAGCGTGGAGAGCCCCAGGCGCCGCCCCAGGAGACGGGGCTCCAGGAAGCTGCCGAAGGCGACATTGGCGGCCAGGTATCCCAGCGCGGCGAGGAGCGCGGAACCGAGGCCCAGCTGGAGAAGGGCGAGCAGGCAGGCGGGGATCGCGGCGATGATCGACCCGATGTTCGGGACGTAGTTCAGGAGAAAGGCGAGCAGACCCCAGAGTATGGGATAGTCGACGCCCAGGACGGCGAGCCAGATTCCCACGACGAGCCCGGTGAGCAGGCTGAAGAAGGTCTTGATAGCCAGGTAACGGTTCAGGCTTTCCATGAAACCACCGAGCCGGGAAAGGGAATCCTCTTCCGTGCCGGCCAGAACGGCGGCGATCTTTCTAGGCAGGGTCGATGCCTCGAACAGGATGAACACGAGTGTCAGGATGATCATGAAAACGTTCGTGAGGACCCCGCTCAACCCCTTGAGGGTGTTGGCGGCGAAGCCCATGGCCTTTCCCGGATTGACGGTGTCCCTGAGGACCTTGGTCGAGACGTCGAACCCCAGCCCCTCCAGCCAGCCCAGAATTCCGGCGGTCTTTTCCGCGAGCCGGTCCTGATAGGCGGGCAGGGCGTCGGTGAATCCCTGCAGGCTGGTCCCCACGAAGGTGATCAGAATGAGACCGGCGAACAGGATGACCACCAGGGTCGAGCAGACAGCCAGGGTGTTGGGGATGCCCTTGCGCTTCAGCCAGAAGAGGAGGGGGGCGCAGATGATCGAAATGAATACGGCCAGGAGAAACGGGACCAGAAGGTCGGCGGCCGCACGCATGCCGGCGACCACTACGACAAACGCGGCTGCTGTAAAAAGGAAACGGCTTCCACTGGGCACGGGGTTTTCCCCTCCTCGAGTTCGGGACGTTGTCGAAACGAGCAAACGGGGTTCGAACCAGCCAGGCGCAAAGCTACCACGGAAAACCGAAGGGGACAAGGGGACGTTGCCGTATCTGAAGGCACGACAACACCCGCAGCCTCCGCACGGATTGAGTAACCGGAACTATGCAGGAACGTCCCCTGTCATCACCGACGGCACCTCGAAGCACTCCTGGATCGTATCGAGGGCTGCGTCCAGGTCCCGGCCCGGGACCGCGCCGGTGATGGAGGCGACCGTGCAGTTGAGCGCCAGGAGGGGAACGCTGTTTTGCCCGAGGGCGGCGAGCAGCTCGCTCGTGATGCCGTATCGGTCCCCGAAGTGAGGGCCGTTCATGGAGAAGACCGCGACGGGCTCAGCCGGGGAATCGGACGGTTCACCCCCCTGCGCCCGGGGCAGGCAGTAGGTCAGATGGAACGGGCCGTTGGACCGGAAGGGCCCGGAGACGATCAGGCTGAGCCGGAGACCGCGTTCGGCCGCCTCGCTCAGCACCGGCGCCGCTGTGGACAGGCTGGGGTCGTCCAGAAGGATCGATACGAGCTGCTGGTTCGTGCGGCAAATCACCCCGTACACCTTGGGCCGCTTCTCCTGGTAGGAGGCCACCACCTCCTTGTACAGGGCCTCCTTACCTTCCTGGGCTGCCTTCCACTCCTCCGGCGTACGGCAGGTCCTGAAGGTGAAGGCTTCGAACAGGACCCTGCTCACCGGCTCCAGCTGCTCCTCCCGGATGAGAACGGACAGGGCGGAAGGGGAGTTGGCCATGCCTTGGACGGCCAGCCCCGCCCGCCCGAAGGAAGAAAAGAGCGCCGCCGGGATCCCCGGGTCGCTCTGGTGGGGAAAGAGGGAGACGATGGCGCAGGACCGGCAGCGGCAGGTGACTTCGCCGAACGAGCCTTCCTTCAGGAGAGAGAGAACCTTTTTCTCGTACAGGGCTTCCACGGCGAGCGTGATGAGGCACCCCTGCCCGTGGCGCACGACCGTCACGTAGGGCAGATTGATCCCGGCCCCGGCAATGGCCTTGCTCAGCAAAAGGGGGGCCCCGCCCCCCTCCGGCGGGCAGGACAGGGCGAAGGCGGACACCCCCTTCAGGACCTTGCTGCCGTTCAGCCTTTGAGAAGTCATGTCGACAAGAGATCCGGGCGGCGTCAGCCGGTGAGGTTGGTGACCACCCCCCAGAGGGTCTCCGTGTCGACCGGTTTGGGGATGTACTCATCCGCCTCCGTGCTCATGCCGTCGGCGTGGGTGTAGGTTGTGCTGGGCACCGCCTCTCCCACGGCCGTCAGCAGGACCACGGGGATGTCCCGGGTCTCCTCGTTGGCTTTCATCTCGGCGCAGAGGACGTAGCCGTCCTTTCGCGGCATCATGATGTCGAGGATCACCAGGTCCGGCCGCCGCTCCTTAAGGGCCTCCTCTCCTTCGGTGCCGTCATAGGCCCGTCCCACCTCGCAGCCCTTGCTTTCCAGCATCATGGCCAAAGTTTCCACCAGATCGGGATCGTCGTCAACCACCAGGATATATTTCCGACTCATGGATTTCCTCCTTTTCGCTTCTCAAAAAGTTGCCCGGCGTGCCCTCCAACGTCCCCGGCGAGCCCTAATCGAGCTCGGGGCGGGGGTGAAGCCCGCTTCGTTCCACGATCTCCGGGACCTTCTGCTCCCACTCGATCGCCATCACATGGAAACCGCGCACACCCTCCACCTCCTTCAACCGCTGAATGGTCTCGACGCAGATGTCGATTCCTTCCTGGGCCTGCTTCTCCTTGGCGACCCCGCTCATGCGCTTGACCACCTCATCGGGCACGTCCATGCCCGGGACGCGATTTTTCATGTACTTGGCCATGCCGGCCGACTTGAGCGGCGTGACCCCGGCCAGTATGGCGACCTTCTCGTGGAGCCCCCGATCGCGCGCCTGGGCCATCCACTGCTCGAACTTTTCCAGGTTGTAGATGCACTGGGTCTGGATGAACTCCGCCCCGGCCGCCACCTTCTTGGCCAGCCTGGGCACGCGGATCTCGAAGGGGTCTGCAAAGGGGTTGGCCGCGGCGCCCACGAACATGCGGGGAGGGCGGTGGATCTCGTCTCCGCCGAGAAACCTGCCCTCGTCCCGCATGCGGCGGACGGTCTGGATCAGCTGCATGGAGTCGATGTCAAAGACGTTTTGCCCCTGGGCATTGTCGCCGAACGCCTGGTGGTCCCCGCTCAGGCAGAGGATGTTGCAGATGTCGAAGGAGGCGGCTCCGAGGATGTCGCTCTGGAGGGCGATCCGGTTCCGGTCGCGGACCACCATCTGGAGAACGGGCTCGATCCCCATGGACTTGAGGTGGATGCACGAGGCCAGGCTGCAGAGCCGCGTCACCGAGGTCTGGTTGTCCGTGATGTTGACGGCGTCCACGTGATCGCGAATCATCTCGGCCTTGTTCCGAATCTCCCCGGCGTCGCTTCCCCGGGGCGGTCCGCACTCGGATGTCACGGCCTGGTGGCCGGAGGCGAGTACCTTCTCCAGCTTGCTCGGTGTCTTCACATCGCTCATTGCCTTACGTCCTCCCGTTCCACGCGTCTGGGTCCCCCCGCCCGTTCCGTCGACCAGTCCTTGATCGGCGCGAGCTCCTCGTAGTCGTCCAGCCGGCCGAGCTCGGTCAGCCGGTCGATGATCAGCTGCCAGGCGCACTCCAGATCCTTGGATAGCTCGCACTTGCCCCTGGTGGAACCGCCGCAGGGGCCGTTGAACAGCCGCTTCGCGCAACGGGACACCGGGCAGATGCCGCCGGTCCGCGCCAGCACGCACTGCCCGCATCCCTGGCATCGTTCGCTCCAGAGGCCCCGTTCCTCGGTGACGCCCATGAAGCAGGTGTCCACGCCCGGGAGCACCGGGGTCTGGAAGTAGGTCTCCGCCATGAACTGGACCCCCACGCCGCAGGCCAGGGAAAGGACCGCGCCGTACTGGTCGATGCGGTTTCGAATCTCCTCGAGGTACTCACGATCGCACTGCCGCTCCAGGGTGACCTCGTCGATCTGGACGTTCCTCCCCTGGTTCATGAAATGCATGCGAAGCGCGGACGCGAGCACGCCGACCTCCTTGCGGCCGCCCGCCTCGCACACCGTGACGCACTCGTTGCACCCGACGAGGAGAATGCGGTCGAACCCGCTCACCGATTCGATGACCTCTTCCACGGGCTTGGGTTTCGCTACGATCATATCCTTCGCCTCCCTGTAGGATGGTTCTTGACTCGATCCCCTTTCGCCATGCCGCGGCCCGGACTCATCAGGCCGCTCCGGCCCCGGCCGCCTTGTGCTTTTTCGACGTGGCCTTGATCGGGTTCGGGCCGAGCTTCTTGATCCGCTCGGTCATCTCCCGGGCGTAGGCCACGAACCGGGGGGCCTCGCTGGAGGAGAGGTTGTACATGGCCACGCGCTCCCCGCCGATCCCGATCCGTTCCAGGAGGTCCCTGGCCTTGTCCACCCGCTTTCGGGCCCGGAGGTTTCCGCTCTCGTACCGGCACTCCCCCTCCATGCACCCCAGCACGTAGACCCCGTCCGCGCCCTTTTCGAACGCCCTCATGATGTGGATCAAGTCCACCTTGCCCGTGCAGGGCACGCTCACGATCCTCACGCTCCCCGGGTACTGAAGCCTCATCGAACCTGCCAGGTCCGCGGCCGTGTATCCTCAGGCCTGGCAGCAGAAGGCGATGATGATCGGTTCGAAGCCTTCCATTAGAGCACTCCTTCCAGCAGGGCTTCCACCTTGCTCATAACGAGTTCATCCTCGTACCAGGTGAGCTGAATGACCTTGGCGGGGCACTCCGCGGCGCAGATCCCGCATCCGCGGCAGAGGGCCGGATCGATCTCGCTCACGCCGTCCTCGTTGATCCTCGGAACCCCCCAGGGGCAGGAGCGGACGCAGACGAGGCACGCCGCGCAGTGCTCCTGGTCCACCTTGGAGGTGACCACGGACAGGGTCAGGTTGGGCTGGCTCAGGAAGGCCCCCGCGCGCGCCGAGGCGGCCATGGCCTGGCCCAGGGCCTCTGAGACGAGCTTGGGGCTGTGGGCGGTTCCGCAGACGAACACGCCCTCGGTGGCCATGTCAACGGGCCTGAGCTTGACGTGCGCCTCCATGAAGTAGTTGTCCGCGTTCCGGGCGAGCTTCAGGATGGAGGAGAGCTCCTCCGTATCCGCTGCGCGCATGCCTGCGCTCAAAACCAAGGCGTCCGGCTCGAGCGCGATCTCCCGGTCGAGAATGTGGTCCCGGAAGACCACCCGCAGGCCGCCGTTCTCCGTCTCCACCCGCGGCGGGCGGTCCGGCTCGAACTGGAAGAACAGGACGCCCCTGCGCCGGGCCTCGGTGTAGTACTGCTCCAGCATCCCGTAGGTCCGCATGTCGCGGTAGAGAATGGCGACCCGGGCGTCCGGGTTCAGATCCTTGATGTGGAGGGCGTTCTTCACGGCGCTCTGGCAGCAGATCCTCGAGCAGTTGGGGTTCTCCTCGTTCCGGGATCCCACGCACTGGATCATGACCACGTTCTCGAGGTCATCCGCTCCGTGGATCTCCAGCCGCCGGCCCAGCTCGATCTGGGTCACGACCCGGTCGTCCTCGCCGTAGCCGTACTCCTCGGGGCGGTACTCGTCCGCACCGGTGGCCAGGATCACCGCACCGTGATCGATCTTCCGCTCGTACATTCCCGGGCCCACCAGGACCTCCGTGGTGAAGTTGCCCTTGAACCCGCTGAACCCCACCACCAGGGCCTCGGTGAGCACCTGGATCCGGTCGTTGCGGTTCACCCGCTCCACCAGCTCCTTGACCAGGGTCTGGATCTCCGCCCCCTCGATGGTGGTGGTGAGCGAGAGGGCCAGGCCGCCCAGCTGGGCCTCCTTCTCCACGATCACCGTCTCGAACCCCTGATCGGCCAGGCCCAGGGCCGCGGTCATGCCGGCCACGCCGCCGCCGATGACCAGGCCGCGCCGGTTGATGGGGACCTGCTTCTCCTTCAGCGGCCGGAGCAGGCTCGC
>JAIPEI010000084.1 GCA_021737245.1 Deltaproteobacteria bacterium
CCCCGGATCGCCAGCTCCCCGGTCCCCCCGGGACCCACCTCGTTTCCGTCATCGTCGTCCACCTTGGTTTGGTACCCGAGGCAGGCGCGGCCGATGGAGGTCAGCCGATGAGAGAGCTTTCCTTCCAAGCTCACCTCCTGGGGCCGAAGCACCGTACCCAGCAAGGCGGTCTCCGTGGTCCCGTAAAGCTGGATGAATGAATCCCCGAGATACTCGGCCCCTTCCTTGAGGAGTTCCTCGGAAATGGGAGCAGCCGAGGTAAACCAGTGCTCGATGCTGGAGAAGTCCGTTTCCTTGGCCTTGGGATGTCGAATAACCTTGGCAAGGAGGGTAGGGCTGAACTGGGTGAAGGTAATCTTCTCCCGGCCCACAATCTCGAGGATCTTCTCGGCGTCCGGATCGCTCAGAAAAAGAGAGCAGCCTCGCGTGACCGCGGCGATGCTCAGTCCCGTCCCGCCGGAGGTGTGCATGGGCATCAGGAGGATCCATCGAGTGTAAGGGTGAATGCCCAGCTCAGCCGCCCAGATGTTCGCGCTGCAGGTCCATTTTCGATGGGTCAACGGAGCTCCCTTGGGCCGACCCGTGGTCCCGCTCGTGTAGATCAGGGTGGCCATGTCATCCTGGGACAGGTCAACATCGGGAGCCTCGGGCGAACCATCTCGTATCAAGGTGTCGAATGAGTAATCGCAGGTGCCTTCTGATCCAATGCCGATGAAGCAATCAACGGACGTCAGCCGGCCGCGAATCGGTCGAATTTTGCTCTCGTAGAGGTCTTCATCGACCACGAAACCCCGCGCACCGCTATCCTGAACCTGATACTCGATCTCGTCGGGCATGAAGGTCCGGTCAATGGGGGCAATCGCCATACCCGCGCCCGCCAGGGCCAGGAGCGAAAGGACATGGCCCGTCCCCGTTCCCGTCTGCACGACCACCCGATCGCCGGGACGCAATCCGATTTCGAGAAATCCGTTGCTGAGACGATTCACCGCCTCATAAAGCTCCCGATACGTGTATCGATGTCCCCGGGGATAGTGTTTGCCATACTCATCCTGCACCGCCACCTTGTTGGGATAGTTCATGGCGGATCGTTGCAGGGCTTCGCTGATCAGCATGGTTTCCTCCTTGCAGTGTTATCCGCACCTCTAGGACAGAGAGGAGCGAAGTTTGACGGATTCGCAAAAACCCGATCAGCCCCGCTGGCAGCACTTTATCCTATTGAAATAACCTAGCAAATCTCTGACTTAGAGATTTTTTCCGGCGGCATCAAGATCGGGAGACACGGTTTCTTTCCGCCCGAAGTGATGCGGTCTCCTCTACATTCACGGCCAATGTTTCCGGATCGATGACCACCCCGTAGTGTTCCTTTGCACTCTGAATCGAGACCAGGCCGTCCCGTACGTCCTTTTGCACCGCCGTCTCGTCGCGATCCAGTGGGTTGCCCACGCCGCAACCCCCTTGAACGAAATCCACGACGCGATCTCCTTTTCCAAGGGCAAAGAATTTCGAGGAGCGGATTTCGTGGTTGTCCACCTGTCTTCCATCCGCCATGCAGAGCATCTTGTGATTGTTCGGGGGGCGATGGCCGCCCTCAATGGCCGGAGACGGGTCATAGTCGTAGGGATCGGCTGCATAGTTCACGTAAACCGGCTGTGAATCCGCGATGGCTTCCCACTCGTTGTGAACCCCGAATCCCCCGCGCCACTGTCCGGGCCCGGCCGAGTCCTCGGCCCATTCCCAGCGGTGCCAGAACATGGGGTAGAGTCCCTCGCATACCTCGATTTCCGGATAGTACAGGGTCCCGCTGCAGATCACCGGCCCATTCGTGGACCAGCCATCAACGCCCCACAGTGCGCCGGCGCCCGAGGCGGTGGCCTGGAAGTCAGGCGATCCATACCCCTCGTTCCGCCGGGGATCCACGCCGCTGAAGACCCAGTAGGGAATGGAGCCCCAACCACCCGGGGTGTCCCGGGGGGCGACCTGGGCAAGGGCCGTCCACACGGCCTCGATGATCTGCTTGGCCACGAAGTTCGTGCAATTCCCGTGGGTGGCGGGAAAGGTCGCATGGGTAATGGTACCGGGTTGAGTGCGGATTTCCACTGGCCGGTAGCATCCCCCGCATCGTACCTGGAGATTCCGGCCCAGGGACTGAAGGATCGCCTGGTACACTGCGCTGTGGGTGTTGGCCACAGGGCTGTTGATGAACTCCGGGCTCATGGGGCCGCTCTTGCTGAAATCCACGATAAGGCGATCCTCCGCCACAGTGAGATCGCAGACTACGGAAGGGCTTCCCTCAACAGCACCGTGAATCTCGCTGTGGTACTTGCCGTCCGGGATCTTGGCGATTTCCTCGCGCATGAGGAACTCCCCGTAGGCGAGCAGGTCCTCCAGAAACAGGCGAAACGTCTTCTCCCCATATCCCCGGATGAGGGTGTCGAGGCGCTTTTCGGCTACCCGGGCCGCACCGATCAGGCTCAGCAAGTCGCTGTACTGGACGTCCGGGATCCGCACATTCGTCATCAGGAGATTGACGACGCTCCGGCGTTCGCGTCCCTTCCGCCGAATACGCAGGGGAGGGATCCGCAGGCCTTCGGCATATACGTCAATGGCATTCGGATTGTAGCCGCCCGGAACTCCTCCACCCGTGTCCTGCTGGTGAGCCTTGTTTGCAATCCACAGAATGTGCTCTTTCTCGTGGAACACGGGATAGACCACGCACCAGTCCGCCATCTGGTTACCGGCATCCATGGTATAGGGATCGTTCACCAGGAAGACGTCCCCGGGATTAATATCGTCTCGGAAATACTCGTTGACAGCGCGGACCGCGAACGGAGTGGCTCCCACAAGGACCGGGATGTACTCGGCAAGGGCCACGAGTTCGGCATCCGTCGTCAGGATGGACGTACAGAAATCGTGGGCCGAGAAGTAGATCGGGGCACGCGCCGTACGTTCCATGTTCACGCCCATCTCCCGGGCGATCGTAAAGACGGCGGAGGTTAGAACGGCGAAGTCGGCAGTATTTAATCGGATCTTATAGGGCTCCGTCATCTCTGGGACCTCCTTGTTTACTGGGTGAATTCGATCAAGAAGCTCTCGTAAGGGGTGACCTCCAGGCTTCCGTCCGGCGGTACCACGATGGTGGTAGTCTTGAGTTCCACGATGGCGGGTCCATTGACCACGTTCCCTACTTCCATCTGATCTCCGTCGTAAACCGGCGTGTCGGTGTATCCACCTTTCTCCTCAAAGTAGGCAGGACGCGTCCCTTTGTGAAGCGCGCCGGCATCACGACTTACCAACGGGGCTTCATGAAGATCCGGTGTGGGAACCACACCGCAGGCCGCCATGCGAAGGTTCAGGACCTCCGTCTCCGCGTCGTCCCGATAGGAGTACAGATTTTCGTGCATCTCATGAAAGCTCTCCACCAGTCGACTGAGCATGACCTCTTCGATCTCTTCCTCGGAGGCTGATTCGGGAACAGGCAACGGGACTTCCAGTTCGTGATACTGCCCCTTGTAGCGCATGTCCAAGGATTTGAGATAGTACCGGTCCTTTGTGGAAACCCCTTCCCGATCGAGGAACTCGTCGGCCGTGGAGCGCATTTCTCCAAAGGTGTTCTTCAGCGAGGAAAGAGTCAGATTCGCCGTCTTGCTCGTAATGGATTTCACAAAATCGTGCCTCACATCGGCGATGACGCCCCCCAGGGCACAAAAGACAGAGGATGTTTTGGGAACAAGAAGCCGGCGAATCCCGATGACTCGTGCGAGGCTGGCAGCATGCACAGCGCCTGCACCGCCAGCCACAACGAGGGTGTACCTGCGGGGGTCTTCGCCTCGTTGCACCGATACGATGGAAATCCCGTCCACCATGTGGTGGTCGATGACCCGGCGCATGCTCCACGCGGCATCTCCCACGTCCATGCATAGGGGATCCGCGATCATTTCCTGAATGGCTTTTCGGGCCAGGTCCGGACGAAGCGGCATTTCCCCTCCGAGGTAGTAGTCCGGATCCAGGTATCCCAGGACGAGGTCGGCATCCGTGCAGGTTGGTTCGCTCCCGCCCCTGTCATAACAGGCCGGTCCCGGGTCCGCACCCGCACTCTGGGGGCCCATATGAAGCACCTTCATCTGATCCAGCCACCCGATGCTGCCTCCCCCGGCGCCGATCGTGCGAACGTCCACCAGGGGCAGTTTCATGTGGTAGACCCCGCCGACGGCGCTTTCCAGGGCTGTCACGGGTTTTCCTTCCTTGATCAGGCAGACGTCAAAGCTCGTGCCTCCCATATCCACCGTAATCACGTCCTCCAGGTCCAGAGACTTGCTCACGTAGGCCGCAGCCGCGGGGGCACAGGCCGGCCCCGAGAGAACAGTACGTACCGCCTGCTCCATGGCCACCTCCGGAAAGATGACGCCAGCATTGGACTGGGTGATCAGGAGCTGACCCGTGAAGCCCCACGCTTCGAGGGATTGGGACAGGTGCTTCAGATAACTGGCCAGTTTCGGCCCTACGTAGGCGTTGATCACCGTGGTGCTCATACGCCAGTACTCACGGATTTCCGGCTGAATCTCATGGGATGCGCACACATACACTTCCGGGAGCTGCTCCCGGCAGATCTCCGCCGCCCGGGCCTCATGGATCGGATTGCGAAAAGACCAGAGGAAGCAGACGGCCACGGCCTCCACACCTTGTTCCCTGAACTCACCACAGGCGCGCAAGACATCATCTTCGTTCAGGGTAATGACAGGATCTCCCTCGGCGTCTATCCGCTCCTGCACCGGCATGCGCAGGTATCGCGGACACAGGGTCTCAGGCTGCGGCACAGACAGGTCGTATGGGGTCTCCCGAATTCCGAATCGAATCCCGAGAGTGTCCCGGAATCCCTTGGTGCAGAGCATGCCCACCTTGGCGCCGGTCCAGGTCAGTACCGTGTTTGTGCTCACCGTGGTCCCGTGGGTGATTCGTGTTGTGTCTTTTAGAAGCGACTTTTCATCCATCCCGAGAAGACCGGCGAGTTTTGTCAGACCATTCACGATGGCTATGGAAGGGTCTGACGGCGTGGACGGTGTTTTGGTGACCAAGGATTGGCCCTGCTCATCCAGACAAACCAAGTCTGTGAAGGTACCTCCTACATCAACCCCGATGACGTATTTCATCCTCCCTCCTCCTGTTTGTTGGTGCGCGCGACGGGGATCCAGAGAACGGCCGGCCCGTACTCGTGTGGAATGATCATGTGGTTTTTGGTGGATATCGCTTGCGGCATTGAATTTCCAGGCGCTGGGTGTGTGTGCCCTGGAAACAGGCGCACTTGCCCGCTGAAATCAAGATGCGTGCCAAAATGTATGCTTCAATCAAGATATTGAAATAACGAAGATAATGGAGTGAGGGTAGGAAAAGGAAAACACAGGCTGAAAGGTTCTTTCAATCAGTCAAGGGGGGCGGGAAAAGGATGTTTCCAACTCGGCAGGGACGGGAAAACCGGTGTATGAATCAGGGATGCAAGCCGTATTTCCGGATTCTTGAGCGCAGGGTGGGCCTGGATACGCCGAGAAGCCTGCAGGCGTCACCTCGATTCCAATTCGTAACCCGAAGCACGTACTCGATATGTTCTCTCTCCACCGCTTGGAGGGACCGGACGACGGGCTGATCGGCTTCGTGCCCTTTGGCTGGTTCCATGCTCAGGTTCGGAAGGGTCTCCGGGAGGAGGACTTCTCCATGGCTAAGCACCACGGCCCGTGTCAATACATTCTCGAGTTCGCGGACGTTTCCCGGCCAATCGTAGTCCATGAAGAGTTGCATGACCTCTGCCGGGATACCGGTCACCCTGCGGTGCAACTCTGCATTGATCTTGTTCAGCAAATGATCGACCAACAGGGGTATATCCGACTTTCGTTCGCGAAGGGGTGGGACTCCCATCTCCACGACCTTGAGACGGAAGAAGAGGTCATCACGAAAGGCCCGGCCTTTCACCAGCTCGGAAAGGTCCCGGTTCGTGGCTGCAATCACACGGGCCTCCGAACGAAGGCGCTCCACGCCACCGACCCGCTCGAACTCCCTTTCTTGAAGAAATCGCAGCAGCTTGACCTGAAGGCTCGTGGATAGTTCTGCGATTTCGTCCAAAAAAATGGTGCCCTTCCCCGCCAGTTCGATTTTTCCCGCCTTGCGGGAAACAGCGCCGGTAAAAGCCCCTTTTTCGTGACCGAACAGCTCGCTCTCCAGCAAGGTTTCCACCAGGGTGGAGCAGTTCACCGGAATAAAGGGCTCCTTACGAAACGGGCTGTTATAGTGGATGGCATGGGCGATGAGTTCCTTCCCGGTGCCACTCTCACCTTGAATGAGCACCGTGGTGCGGCTCTCTGAAACGAGACCGATGAGTTTGAAAATTTCTTTCATTCCCCGGGATTCTCCCACGATGTTGCGCACCTTGTATTCCCGTGAAATGTCGGTGATGAGTCCTTCTAATCTGTGGTTGAGCCGGATGTTGTTGGCCACTTTTTCGATTGCGATTTCCAACTCGTCCACATCGATGGGTTTGTGAATATACTCATACGCACCGAGTTTCATGGCCTGGACGGTTGTCTCCATGTCATGGTAAGCCGTAATCATGATCACGTTCAGGTCCGGTTGGTCCTCTCGAATGCGGCGAAGAACCTCCAGCCCGTCCATGTCGGGCAGTCGAATGTCGAGGATCACCACATCGGGCGGATCGGTTCCCACGGCGTCCAATCCTTTGCATCCGTCTTCCTCCGTGTGAACCTCGTACCCATTTTTTCTCAGGAACATCTCCAGGGTTTCGAGGATGGCCCGCTCGTCGTCGATGATCAGGACTTTCATGCTTCGCTTTTTCTCCACCCGAAAATCGCCTTGCTCCCGGAGAGCTTTACACTGCCGGGAGGAACAGCCGGAAACAAGCCCCCCGGCCGGGTCGGCTTTCCACCTCTACAGTTCCCTGATGGGCCTCCATAATTTTCTTGACGTTCGAGAGGCCGAGGCCCGCCCCCTTGTTCTTGGTGCTGAAGAAGGGGTCGAACAGGTGTGGTACGTGCTCCTCGGCAATCCCGTCCCCGGTGTCCGCAACCACCACTCGGACCATGTCCCGCCCCTGACTCTGCTCGCGATCAATTCGAATGCTCAGTGTTCCCCCATCGGGCATGGCATCCAGAGCGTTCAGAATCACGTTCAGGACAACCTGTTGGATTTTTTCTGCATCCATGGGTATCATTCCACCGGTACGGTCGGTATCCACCATTACCAGTACATGCTGCTCCCGGAGCTTTTCTTCCATCAGGTTGAGACAGCGGTCGATCACGTCTTTCAAAGGGGTCGGATGAATCTCCATTTTGACGGGGCGGGCGATGTCCATCAGGTCCACGAGGATATGGTCGAGACGTCGAATCTCGCCTAAAGCAATCTCTAGGTGCCGCTTGTTGTATCCTGTCAAGCGGAGATTCTTGGAAAGGATCTGGATATTCATCTTTATGGCCGAGAGAGGGTTCCGGATCTCATGGGCCACGTTTGTGCTGAGCCGCCCGATGGAGGCAAGCCGTTCTTGCTCCATGAGCTTTTTCTCCATCTGCTTCTGCTCGCTGATGTCCCGAAAAATCCCCACCAGGGCCGGGCGGCCTTCGTATTCCACATCCTGAATCTTGACTTCAGTGGGCAGGCGTAGTCCATTGCGGTGGGTTCGGGCGAATTCCACGGGCTTGCCATTGGATAAAGACGCTTCGTCGCCTTCGGTCGCGTTTTCAAAGCTCCGCGCGAGCTCTCCGGGAAGGAACGCAGAAATCCTTTTGCCGTTGACATCCTCCCTGGCATACCCATGCATACTCGCGAACGCCGGGTTGGAAAAGAGGATCTGTCCACCCTGACATAAGACATAGCCTTCATTGATGCCCTCTACCAGGGTCTTGTACTTATGCTCGGATTCCTTGATTTCTTCATGGAGGCGGGCGTTTTGAATGCCGGAGCCGATCTGGTTCCCGATCAGCGTGAGCAGGGAGACCTCCCGGGAGGAGAAGTGGTAGGGAGTGCGGGTGACCACATTGAATACCCCTACCACCTCGCCCATATGAACCAAGGGCACGGACAGCATGGCCTGAATCTTCTCCTGTCTCCGCGCGGACTCCAGTGCGTGGGGGAACTTGGAGTAGTCATCGCAGACCAGTGGCTCCTTCCAAGCCGCTGCCCTTCCGGTCATCCCCTCGCCCACCTTGATGCGGCTCACTTCACGATAGAAGGCCTCGGAAATCCCCTTTCGAGAAGTGAAAACCAGTTCATTCCGGTTGCGATCCAGGATGTAAATACCGAGCCCCTTGTCCCCCACGATGGAGCTGAGCTCCTGCCGGGCGAGCTTCAGGGTCTCCTCCAGATCGAGGGTCTGGTTGACGGCCACGGAAATGCGATGCAGGACGGAAAGCTCCTCGTTTCTTTGACGGAGATCTCCTTCGATGCGCTTTTTCTCTTTGAGCATGCGCTCCAGGCGGGATGCTTTTTCCTTGATCGTAGGACCCCACTGGGCAGGAGAAACCCCGACCTCTCGAAGGGCTTGCTCGGTTCCGAGAACGAACTCACATGCCGAATCCCCCTTGGCTATGCAGCGGGTCTCTGCCGCAACCAGCTCGGGACAGCCGGAAAGGTTCTTCAAAAAAGACAGGAGAACTCCGGAGGAGTAGAAACAGACCGGGATGCGAGAGGGATTACCGCTGTTCAGGACGGACCAGCCCTCGAAGCTGTCCCGGCAGGTGATGCGAGCAAATCCCTCAGTCATATTCAGTTCCTGAATCTGAAAATCTCCGAACCCCGCTTCGGAATAAGTCTCCACGGCCTCTCGGAACCCGGACTCGTCGGCTTTGAAATAGCCGGATCGGACCGCCGTGCGGGAAAAGGTCTCCGCCCTTCCCGCCTCGAACATGGCGCGTCGTAAGGTGTCCTGACCTGCGAACATCATGATGGAGAGCCCCACATTCAGCCACCCACCGGGAATATCCATGAGGCACATGCGGGTTCCGGCCACATTGATCCACCCTCGTGCCTTTCGGTGGATCAAGGCGGCGGCTCGTCCCTCTAGACTGCCAAGGGCTTCACCCGCCGAGCCCGAAGAGAAGAAGTCTTTCGTGGGTTGGGGATCGTTCCACGGTTCAAGCAGGCCTTCCAGAGCCGGCTCGAAAACCTTGTCGAGACGGTCCAGGAGCTCCAGGAGCTCCGGAGCTGACAATGCTTCCCGGCTGATACGGTCGAAAACAAATCTCCGCAGACGCACGAGAGCGCCTGCGGTCCAGCGTGCACTCAATGGATCGCCTCGTATCCCGATGACTTCGGAAGGCCGGGGTGTATGCGCCGACAAGTCGGCAGCATCATATTGCTCTATAGTTTCTATGCATGCTTCCAGCAATTCATGGAGGAGCCCCCTGGAGCCCTTTCCTCTCGGGGTTATGGCCTCATTCACCATGGCGTCTCGTTCATTCCGGATGATGTTCGCCAGAGGCTTCGCCTCCACGGATCCCTCCTTTGGGAGATGCACCGGTTTTTCCCTTTCGTTCCTGTCCTGCCGGTTTCGCTTATACCACAGAAGCAGAATCTATTGAACCGGCCAGGTATGCCGTGCGATGAGAGCGTTTTCCCGCCGGCCCTGATCCTGCCCTCCGGGAATCGCAAGAATCTTGCAACAAGAGAGAAGCTCGCGCCTGATAGTGATGGAATTTCAGGTTAACTGGGCTGTCAGCCGGGGGACCGCGGCGAGACCTGGACACGGGTTCCTTGACCATCGTGTGCCCAAGTTCAGCTCCCGGGAGAAAGGATTGCGGGTAGAGGCCACTCCTCCATCCGTTGGGGTCCTTTTCCGGATGGAGGAGCGCATGTTGAAGGCTCCGGATTCGTTGACCACGGTGAGGAAGCGGACCGCTACTACCGGATCCGGGGGTTCGACCGCAACGGCGTCCCCACGCCCGAGACGCTGGAGGGGCTGGGCATCCCGGCCGGAGACTCCCCGGGACGAGGGCCTCAGGCGGCCAGGTAGCCGCCTGGAATCAGGCTGGAGGCCAGCATCACCCGGTTGATGTCAAAGTGGTCCTCCCAAGTGGACGCTTTCTGGTTACCCGGATCGAGCCAGAACGTCTCGATGGTGTCGGCCAGGGGCAGAAACCGTTCCAGGGACCCGGCCCCGGCCCGCACGGCCCGGCTGTCCCGAAAACGGTCCTCCTCTTCCTCCACCTTGTTCTTCAGCCGCTCCACGGCCCGGAGCCCCAGGGAGAGCCCGAGCTCGCGGAACGCGAGCCTGTACTGGGCCGGAAGCCGGGTCGCGGCGTTCTTCTCATAGGCCTCGAGGCTCGGTTGGGCCGCAGCCAGGAGGTCCAGGGCCAGCTCCTCCCTGGAGACGTCCCCCAGGATCACCAGGCGAACAACCCGCCAGGCGTCCGATAGCAGCCCCCCGATGCCGAGGGGATCCTCCGTGACAAACCGCATGCCCTGACATAGCCGGACGAGCTCGGCGATCTCCTCCCCGAGGCCGGGCCATGCGCTCCGCTCGCAGTCCCGAGGCGCGTCCCACTCCAGCTCGCTGAAGGTGACAAGGCCGTCCAGGGGATCGTGAGCTCCCATGAACGGGACCAGCGGCCGAGTGAGATCGATGCTCATCTTCCAGGCCATGCGCTTCTCCCCGCCGGGCCAGACGTCATAGACGAACGCGGTGTGTGCGGACTTGGCGAGCTCCACGGCCCATCGAAGGTAGCGTGTGTCTCGAAGGGCCTGCGAAGCGCGGTCCA
>JAIPEI010000085.1 GCA_021737245.1 Deltaproteobacteria bacterium
CGCCCAGATCGTTCGCGACCTGTCGATTCGGAGAAGGCTCATCAGCCAGTGCTCCGTGATCTCCGACTCATGCTTTCAGAACTGGGACCGCTCGGATGAGCTCTTGGACATGGCCGAGCAGGTCATCTTCGACATTGCAGAGGAGAAGGTCGGCGAGGGTCTGTCCCCCATGGACTCCATCATCAAGGACAGCTTCCGAAAGCTGGAGAGCGTGTCTGAGTCCGACGGTTTCATCACGGGGATTCCTTCGGGATTCGAGGACTTCGATCGATTGACCGCCGGGCTGCAACGGTCGGATCTGATCATCATCGCGGGCCGTCCCAGCATGGGGAAGACGGCCTTCGCCCTGAACATCGGCTACAACGCGGCCCAAAAGACCGGCAAGGGCGTGGCCCTGTTCAGCCTGGAGATGAGCAAGCTCCACCTGGGGCTGCGCCTCCTCGGCATGACGGCGGGGATCAACGCATCCAAGCTGCGGACCGGACACCTCACCGATCGGGACTGGGCCAGGCTGACCGAAGCGGCCAACCAGCTCTCCGAGCTGCCCATCTACATCGACGATACGTCCGGTATGAGTGTCCTGGACATGAAGGCGCGCTGCCGCCGCCTGACCAAGAAGACCGATCTCTGCATGGTCGTGGTGGACTACCTCCAACTCATCCAGGGAAGGAGAAGCGCGGAGTCGCGGCAGCTGGAAATCTCGGAGATTTCGCGCTACCTCAAGGCGCTGGCCAAGGATCTCGATGTGCCGGTGATCGCTCTCTCCCAGCTCAACCGAAAGGTGGAGGATCGCCCCAACAAGCGGCCCCAGCTCTCGGATCTTCGGGAGAGCGGCGCCATCGAGCAGGATGCGGACGTGATCGCTTTCATTTACCGGGACGAGGCATATCACCCCGTCTCAGACGAGAACCGGAATCTCGCGGAGATCATTGTCGCAAAGCAGCGGAACGGACCCACCGGGTATTTCAAGCTGACCTTCGAGAAGGAGTACACCCGGTTTCAAAGCCACATCTCGGAGGAGTTCTAGCCTTGCTCTACATCGTTGTTTCCTCCTCTCCCTGGTCCTCGTGATCTCCTCATTCCCGTGGTGAGCGGGCCGGTTTCATTTTCAGAACATCGCAGTCAAGGAATGTAACCCATCGACAGGGTCCACGGAAAGACATCCGGCCTCAAGGCCGGCCAGCTCAAGCGGCTCCAGCGCCTCTATCGCAGCAAGGTGTCGGAACGGGAGCTCCTTTCCCCTGAGCTCGCCCGACGAATCGCCGGCATCTCGAGGGAAATGCAGAGACAGGTCGCTCTGCTGATCACGCGGAAGGGCCGAATCGCCTTCGTGGTGGTCGGGGACCGCTCGCACATCTGGATCCCCGACCTGGGGCGGGTGCGTCTGGGGACCGGGCGTCTCAAGGGGCTCCGGTGCATCCACACCCATCTGAACGGGGAGCCGCTCTCCAGGGAGGATCTCACCGACCTGGTGCTCCTGGGCCTGGACCTCATGGTGTCGATGGCGGTGGATGATGAAGGGATCCCGGGAGCCCTGTCCGTGGCCCACATCCTTCCCCGCAACGAGCATGGCGAAGGATGGGAGGTGACCACGTATCCGGACATGGGTCGGGTGGATTTCGACGCCCTCTCCCTGATCCTGTCCCTGGAGGACGAGCTGGCGAGGGCCGGAAAGGGCGGCCGGGCGCTCGAGGCGGGCGAGGAGCGGGCCGTGCTCGTCGGTGTGGCCCAGGGGCCGCCGAGGAAGGCCCGTGCGTCCCTGCAGGAGCTGCGGGAGCTGGCGCGCTCGAGCGGAGTGGATGTGCGCGACGTGATCGTCCAGCAGGTGAAACGGCCCCATCCCCGCTTCCTCATGGGCAAGGGAAAGCTCACCGAGATCGTGCTTCGATGCATGCAGACCGGCTCGAACCTCGTCATCTTCGACAATGAGCTGACCCCGACCCAGGTGAAGAGCCTCACGGATTTCACGGAGCTTCGCATCATCGACCGCAGCCAGCTCATCCTGGACATCTTCGCCAGGCGGGCGGTGACCCGGGAAGGCAAGATCCAGGTGGAGCTTGCACAGCTCAAGTATCTCCTTCCCAGGCTGGCCACGAAGAACACGGCCATGTCGCGTCTGACGGGAGGGATCGGAGGACGCGGTCCCGGAGAGACCAAGCTGGAGGTCAACCGCAGGAGGGTGCGGGAGCGCATAGCGCGGTTGAACCGCGAGTTGAAACAGATCAAGCGTCAGAGGGAAGGCCGCAGGAAGCTTCGCGGGGATCGGGGGCTTCCCGTGATCTCCATCGTGGGATACACGAACGCGGGCAAGTCCACCCTGTTGAACGCACTCACCCACAGCAGCGTGGCCGTGGAGAACCGCCTTTTCGCCACCCTGGACCCCAGCAGCAGGCGGTTGCGGTTCCCCCGCGAGCGGGAGGCGATCATCACGGACACGGTGGGGTTCATACGGGACCTGCCCGAGGATCTCATGGACGCATTCGCGGCGACCCTGGAGGAGCTGCACGACGCAGACCTGCTGCTGCACGTGGTGGATGCCGGCAGCCCGCGCATGGAGGAGCAGATGGAGACCGTCGATCGGGTGCTGCGGGATCTGGAGCTCGACCGCATCCCCACCCTGCTGGTCTTGAACAAGGCGGACCTGCTCGAGCCGGGTGAGGCGGCCGCCATGGCGGAAAAGATGAGGGGCGTCGCCATATCCGCGATCGCCCCTCGAACGTTTTCAGTCCTGTTGCCGCGGATCGACCAGGCTATCTGGCTTCGCTCTTCCAGCCCCGAGACGTCCACCGCTTCCCATTCCGCGCAATGATCATGGCGCCGCAGTCGGAGAGCGATTCGACGAGGCGCATCCCCCCGGTGGGTTCCATGACAAAGACGCCTGTGGCCAGTGCGTCCGCATCCATGGCCGTCCCCGCGCGAACGGACACGCTCGTGCTCAGGGCCGGAGAGCCCCCGGAACCGGGGTTCACGATGTGGTGGACCATCTTTTCCCGGTCGTAGTAGATCTCGTAGTTGCCCGACGTGGCCACGGCCCCGTCCCGCATCCGGAGAATGTCGGGATATGCTCCCCGCTTTTGGGGATCCTCGATGGCCACGGCCCACGGAGCCCCGTCCATGCGGGATCCGCGTGTGCGGATGTCCCCCCCGGCGTTAACGAGGTGGTTCTCGACCCCCCGCCGCGAGAGTTGGGCCGAGACCCGGTCCACGATGTACCCCTTGGCGATGCCGTCCAGGGTGAGCCCCATGCCGGGCCGGGAGAACCGGATCTCCTCTCCACGAAGCGTGACCGCCCGAGCATCCACGAGCCGGAGGGCGTCTTCGAGCAGGGATTTCGGGACGTCGAGAGGCTTCCCCGCTTCGTACCTGTCCTTGAACAGGTCCACCACCGGCTTCACGGTGATGTCAAAGGCGCCGCCCGACAGGCTGTGGTGATGGAGGGCCCGGATCACGACCTCCCGGAGCTCGGGCGGAGCGTCCGCCAGGCGGCCCTCCTCGTTCAGTCGGCCCACGGCCGTGGATCGGTCATACCGGTTCAGGAGGCGGGAGAGCCGGTCCATCTCCTCGAAGGCCCGGCCCATGGCGTCCTGGGCCCTGTCTCTGGATTCGTGGATCAAGGTCATGGACACCAGGGTCCCCATGGCCAGCCGGGTCGAGGAGACCTTGTGCCGTCTCCGGTCGAACCTCACGGCCTCGGCTCCGACGGGGACCAGAACGGCCGAGGCCGCCCCCAGGCCCATCAGGCCGGAGAGCTTGAGGAAGGACCTCCGGTCCATGGATCCTTTCCGGTTGAAAAGGTCGCGGTTTCTTTCCATGCTGCATCTCCTTGTGCCCGAATCGAGCCGGACTCCGGCTGCTTCGGCCAACCCTGCCTTGCTCCCGATTCAGGCCGTTATGTGCGGCGGAATCCTAACATGAGGTTCCTGCAATGGCAAGGCGTTTGTAGGTCCACGGTCCTCCCGCCGGCGAAGGCTTCCGCCCCGGGATCACTCGGCCGGCCCTTCCTCGGAAACAAGCCGCTTCCATGGGATGTGGAGCGAGAGAAAGGCCCCCAGGCCGGCGAGCACGGTGGGCAGGAAGAACGAAGCGTGCAGAAGGATCCCTGCGGACAGGCCTTCCTCGGCGCTGAATCCGTTGACCAGGAAGCTGTACTGCGCGGCAAGATGAAAGGTCCCGATGAAGCCGGGAGATGATGGGATCATGACGCCGAGGGAGGTGATGGCCATGACGATGAACGTGGCCTCGAAAGGGAGGTCGAGCCCTAGGGACACGGCGACCACCTTGATCTGGATCATGGCGAAAAGCCAGACCGCACAGGAGTAGAGTGCGGCGAAAAACCAGCCGCGGGCGCCTTTCAGGAGGACGATGCCGAGGCTGAATTTCCACACCGCTTCCATGACCCGGGTTCTGAAGCGCTTCGGGAGAAGGAACAGGATGCGATCGATGAGCGTCAGGCAGGCGGCCGCCTTCCACTTGAATCCCACCAGAAGGAGGATGAGGAGGATGTAGGCGGAGAGCAGCGCAAAGCCGGCGGCGCGCAGGCCTGTCGCGAGATACCCGTAGACGGCGGGAAACTCGGTCACGTAGAGACCCACGGCAAGGATGGCGAGAAGGGTCAGACCGTCGAAAAGCCGTTCCACCAGCACCGTCCCCAGCGCGGAGCTCCCGCTGAGCTCCTCGGATGCCCCCAGGTAGTTGGCGCGAATGAACTCTCCGAGTCGGGCCGGGAGGACGCAGTTCGCGGCGAATCCCACGAGTGTGGCCAGAAGCCGGTTGCGAAAAGTGGTCGCCTGGAGCGGCGCCAGGAGGACCCCCCATCGAAACGCCCGGAGGGGGTACTGGATCAGGACCACCACCGCTGCGGCCAGGAGAAGGAAAGGATCGGCCGAGCCAATGATCTCCCACAGGCGGGGAAGATCGACACGAGCCAGGGCGAGGTAGAGAAACGCGGCGCTGATGACCAGACCCGCCCAGAATTTCCAGTCAAAGGCCCGGTTCAACCCGGTCCCTCCCCCCGAGGTTCTCGAAGATTCCCCTGGCCTGTTGGATGTCCCGGGCGATCTGCTCGCTCAGCTCCTCGAAGCTCTCGAAGGCCTTTTCGTCCCGGAGTCTTTCCAGGAAGTCGATGCGGATGGTCTTGCCCACCAGGTCTCCGGAGAAGTCGAGCAGGTGGGTCTCCACGGACACCTCGCGGTCTCCGAATGTGGGATTGTTCCCGATGTTCGTGACCCCGTGGTGCGTGCGGCCGTTCTCGCGGACCAGGACGGCGTACACGCCCTCCCGCGGGACCAGCTCGTCCACGGGCTCGAGGTTGGCCGTGGGAACCCCGAGCAGCCGGCCTCCGCGGCCGTGGCCGGTGATCACGGTGCCGCAGATCTGGTAGTTACGGCCCAGAAGGCGTCCGGCCTTGTCCAGGTCTCCCGCACGTACGAGGTCCCGGATGGAGGTGCTGGAGACGAGCATGCCGTCGATGGTGATGGGCTCGACCACGTGGACCTCGAATCCGAGCTCTTCTCCCAACCTTTTCAGGAGGGCGATATCTCCCTTTCGCCCGGCCCCGAAGGAGTAGTCGTATCCCACGACGATCTCCCGGATCCCGATGCGCTCGATCAGGATCCGCTTCACGAAATCCTCCGCCGTGACGGCGGCGAACTCTCGCGTGAACGGCAGGCTGAACACCACATCGATACCGGCCCGGCCGATCAGCTCGAGCTTCTGCCGGGTCGGGGTGATCATGGGCGGGCCGTTTCCCGGCTTCATGACACGGATGGGATGGGGCTCGAACGTCATCACGACCGATTGCCCGTTCAGGGCCCCGGCCCGTTCACGGACCTTGCGGAAGAGGGCCTTGTGCCCCTCATGGACACCGTCGAAGTTCCCGATGGTGAGTACGGGGTTGTTCAAGGGCAGCTCGGAATGGTTCAGATCTCGAATGATTTGCATAAAACAGCCGGTACCGTCTCCAGAGAGCCTGCCCCGTTGCGGGGCGTTCTCGGCTCCGAAAAATGAGAAAATATGGAGTTGACAAATGCGAATCGAACCTTTTAATATAAAGGCTTTATCGGAGAAGATCAACTCCGATTCCGTGCCGAAGTGGCGGAACTGGTAGACGCGCTAGGTTCAGGGTCTAGTGGGGGTTGCCCCGTGGGAGTTCGAGTCTCCCCTTCGGCACCATTTCAAATACAACCCGCTGAATGTTCAGCGGGTTTTTTGTGGGATGCACTGCACGCGGCCGCCAGACCCATCAGGGGAGACAACCCGGGTCCCGTCATTGTCTCCCAGGAAAGGTTGCTCCATGACACGCACAAGCGAGGTCGAGGTGGACTGCCCCGGGTGCGGCAGTCGTCAAACGGCGCCCCTCTGCGACGCCGTCGGCGCAGAGGCCGAGCCGCACCTCCGCGAGGAGATCCTCACAGGCCGCATCAACACCTTCCTGTGTGACGCCTGCGGGTATGAGGGCTTTCTGGACGGGCCGCTCATGTATTACGACATGAACAGGCAGTACTGTGTTCAGTACCTGCCGGAAGAGGTCCTGGAGGATCCGGAGAACCTCGAGGGCTTCACCGCGGACGGGAAATGGAACGTCGATCTGGACCTCCCCGCCGGAGGCCTGGCGGATTTCCTGAAGGAACCGCACGTGGTGTTCGACCTCGACGAGATGCGGCGATACATCGTCTTCCGGGAGTTGCTTCATGATCGGGACGCTGAACGACCTCAGAACCCCACCATGCGCTAACCGTACCAAGGCAGGTCCTTTTCGGCTCCCGCCGACCCCGTGCACCCTGATGCTTCGTTATCCATTCTGAGTTCTGCCCTCCAATGCGGGTCGCTTTTTGTGATAGGTTTTCGCCGATCAGCGTCTCGCCCTGGCGCGCACGATCGAAGAGATGCAGAGGGTCAAAGGAACCGCCATTCTCTGTGTCTACGACCTGGAAGGAAATCTCGTCCTCTCCACTGAAAGCTCGATGTCGGGATCGCTCACCCCGGATCTCTTCCCGAAGGCGTGTGAGATAGAGCCGCACGCCACGATATCCCGGGGCCTCGTCGCGGAACAGGGTTACCGCTTGCGGGTTGGATTGAAGGTTGTGTGCGTCAGCTTATCCGGCATGATGAAGCCCACCTCATGGTCGGCCTCCTTCATCCCCGCACACGAACCCGCGGCGCGGTGCGAGTCGTTCGGGCCCCTCAAGCACCGGCCTGCGAACGGACGCGGCGATTTTCCTCAGCATGCCTCGGTAGAGCCACGCGTGGAGAGGGACCAACGCGTACCAGTAAGCCAGCCCGAGGAGGCCCTTGGGCCGGTATCGTGCCTGCTGGATCAGTTCGGTTCGTCCTTCGGAAAGGTCGTGAAGCCTGAACTCGAGAACCGCCTCTCCAGGCATTTTCATCTCGGCCAGAAGAAGGAGCCGATGGGGTGCACAGACCTCGAGAACACGCCAGAAGTCCAAGGCGTCGCCTGCCGAGAGGCGGGTCGAGTGACGCCTCCCCCTGCGGTGGCCTATGCCGCCGAGAAAACGGTCCAGCGCGCCCCGCAACCTCCAGAGGATGTTCGCGAAGTACCACCCTGAGTGGCCGCCGATTCGTTCCACCGACGGCCACACGTCGGCCGGAGATCCCGACATCACCACCCTGTGCCCGCATTCCAGAACCGTGCCCCCCGCGTAGTCCGGATCGCCGCACTGGATCCATTCGGGGGCTCGAAGGGCCCCGGCATCCGACCAGCACGTGTCCACACGATCTTTTCGGATCCTATCCAGGGCCAGGCCGATGGCGCGGCGGCAGCTCAGGAGGTCCTGGGGGATCAGGTCCCGAATGCGATTTTCCCGGCAGAGCACCGGCGTGCGCAACCCTTCCACGAGCGGGCGTGCGATGGAAGACGGAACCGGGGTGACGAAATGGATCCAGTAGGAGCTCAGCCTCGGGGTGAGCAGGGGAACGGGAACGACCAGGCGGCGCGGGAGCCCCGCTTCTTCGGCGTAGATCTCCATGAGCCGTCTGTAGGTGAGGACATCCGGCCCTCCGATGTCGAAGGTTCCGCCCGTGGTTTCATCGTTTTCCAGGCAGCCGGCCAGGTAGCCGATGACGTTCCGAATCCCGATGGGTTGACACGGCGTCTCGACCCATCTCGGGGTGACCATGACGGGCAGCCGCTCCACCAGGTAGCGAAGGATCTCGAATGACGCGCTTCCCGATCCCAGAACCACGGCCGCGCGGAGAAAGGTAGTCGGGACCGGTCCGGAGGCCAGGATTTCTCCCACCTCCCTGCGCGAGCGCAAATGCTCGCTCAAATCCTCGCCCTCTTCGCCGAGACCCCCCAGGTAGATGATCCGTTGCACTCCGGCTTCGGCCGCCGCCCCGGCCATGTTTTCGGCGGCAAGTCGATCCGTCTCGGCGAAGTCCCGGGTCCCGGGATTCATGGAATGGACCAGGTAGTACACAGCACGGCATCCGGCAACTGCACGGGCTAGAGAGGAGCGGTCGAGGACGTCGGTCTGAACCGTTTCGACGCCTTCCCACCCGGCCCACGGCCGGGAGGCGAGCTTGGCGGCCGATCGTCCCGCAGCCCGGACGCGATGCCCCCTTTTGAGCAGATGGGGGACCAGCCGGCCTCCCACATATCCCGTTGCTCCCGTGACCAGGACGGCGGATGAAGGCATGCAAAACCTCCGGAACCGGGCACCGTGACGCCTGCCGGGTGAAACCGGCGCCCTCCCTCTTCAAAAACCCGATACCTGTCTCTATACCCCGGAGGGTGGAACGGATCAATCAAAAGCTGAATCGCCGTTTCCGCGGGTCCCGCCTTGACAGGCGGTCCGCGCTGATTAATTTCGTCCAAAAGGAAAACAGACACGTTCGTTAACCTGCCCGCAAGACGGGGCCACGAGCCGGGTTAATGCTGCTCCCTGGAGCATGCAACCCGGCTTTTCTCGTTTGGCCCTCCCGGGTGGTGGGGCTTGGTCTCAACCGGAATGAGCTGGAATCCAACCCCTCCCTGACCGAGGCGGTGATCCATGACCTGAACCGGGAGCCGATGCAAACCAACCCCCGCCTATTTTGAAAAACAGCCATGTTCTCACTGTGTGGTAATGTTTTTCCGAGATTTGGACTGCTGCAAGAATCGTAAACGCTTCTTGGGTGGTACAACCTGTGCATTATATTCCAGCCGGGCTCTTCTCCGGGAGGACGGTTTGCTCTCCCATTGTTCCACCAGTATTTTCCCCGTAAAAAACCGTATCGAGTCTTGTTGACATTGGTCTAAGCCGACCTTGGAAAGGGGCTCCAGTTGATTGATAGATTCAAGAGCAGTCCCATGGACACATGGCAGCAATAATGTCTGAATCATTTGGAGTGTTTGCTGAAAAGCTGGGAGACGACGGCCGGTGATTTTGAGTCGATCGAGACCGCCTTGCATTTCTGATCTCTTGCGAATCCCGTGTTGCGGATCATGTCCGGCAGGGAAAGGCATCGAAAGAGATCGCTTCGATCCTTCATCTGTCTCCTGGAACCATTGATTTGTCATCTTGATAACATTAGGAAAAAGCTTGGTATCAAGGCAAGCGTCAACCTGCGTTCGTCTTTTCTCCACTGTGAAGACGGTAATAAGGAGCCGGTGAAAGGTAAGGGTTGAAACCGGTGGAGTCGAAGCACGCAAGGCTTGGCCCAAGGGGTAGTCAATGAACGAGATGAGGCTCAAAGGGTACGCTGCCGGTGAGTCCAGGGCCCGGGACCTGCATGCTGAAAAAAGCAATGTTCAGCTGCTTCTCGATGCGATGCCCGATTCGGCGCTGCTGATGGATGCAGACGGTCGGGTGGAGGCCTGCAACCGTATGGCGGCGGATCGTTTGGACGTTTCGCGCAATGAACTCCTGGGGCTCCGAATCTACGACTTTCTGCCGCAGAGCGTAGCCGATGCGAGACGGCGGCATGTCCTCGAGATCACTCGAACCAAGGTGGAAAAGACCTTTATGGACGTGCGGGACGGGCGCACCTTCGAGCATACCGTCTTTCCGCTTCTCGGAGGGTCCGGAGAGGCGGAGCGGTTTGCCCTGTTCGGCCGCGACGTTACCAGTGAGGTCCGGGCGGAAAAGCTGGTCGATGTCTATGAGACCCTGGTGGAGCACAGCCCTGTGGGCATCGCCCGCGTATCGCCGGAAGGGAGCATCTTATATGCCAACAAAGCCCTGAGCCGTATGCATGGGCTCGCCGGACCGGAGGGCCTGGTGGGGCGTCCGCTCTCCGACTTTTACAGCGGGCGGAGCCTTCGAATGTTCAAGGAGCAGCTTCTTCTCCGGAGAAGGGGGATCTCCTCCCGATACGAGGTGCAATGCCCCGGTGATGACGGAGTTGTTCGGACCTTAGAGGTACATGGGGCTCCGCTTCATTCCCGGGACGGGTCCTTTGATGGCGCGATCGCCACGGTGGTGGATCTCACCGAAAGAAAGAAGACGGGAGATGCCCTTCAGGAACAGGGCGAAACGATTCGCGCGCTTTTCGACGCCACATCCGACGGGGTGGTCATGCTGAATCGAGGGCTGCGGATCGAGGCCGTCAACGAAGAGTTTGCTAAACGATTGGACCGCAGCCCGCACGAGATCGTGGGGAGATATCTTTTCGATCTGATTCCTCGAGGCGAGATTGCGCGGCGGCGAAAGGAAAAAATCCGCTCCGCACTGGATGGTGGAAAGCCTTGCCGGTTTGAGGATGCCCGTGGAGAGCGTCACTACGAGCACTCGGTGTACCCGGTCTTCAAT
>JAIPEI010000086.1 GCA_021737245.1 Deltaproteobacteria bacterium
AGCTGGCGGATGCGTTCAACCAGGTCCTCCTCTTTCTGCTGGAGACCCAGGAAAAGCTCCGCAAGAAGGCGCGCCTGGAGCTCCACGCGAGCGAGGATCGCTATCGCAAGACCTTTGAGAGCGCGCCCTACTCCATCAGCATTTCAAGGCGGGAGGACGGATGCTTCTACCAGGTGAACGAGGCCTTCACCCGGCTCTCGGGTTACTCGCGTGAGGAGGCCGTGGGACGCACCATCCACGATCTCCAGCTGATTCCCAATGAGGAAGAGAGGAGTCGTTTCCTGCGCGTCTTGCAGGAGCAGGGCGAGGTCAATGATTTCGAGATCCAGTACCGCGCCAAGGACGGCCGCGTTCTCGACACCATGCTCTCGGTCCGCCCCCTGGCCTATGAAGGCGAGGAATGCCTCCTGGCGGTCGTAACCGACGTGACCGAGCGCAAGCGCGCCGAAGCTGAGAAGTCGCGGCTGGAACAGCAGCTGCGGCACTCCCAGAAAATGGAGGCCGTGGGCACGCTTGCGGGCGGAATCGCCCACGACTTCAACAACCTGCTTCAGGCCGTCCAGGGTTACGCCGATCTCCTCCTGTTGAAGAAAGAAAATGAGGACTTCGGGTGGGAAGAGCTGACCGAGATCTCCCAGGCCGCCAGGAAGGCGAGTGAGCTGACCCGCCAGCTCCTGACGTTCAGCCGGAAGGTGGAGAGCAGAGCCCGCCCGCTGGACCTGAACCAGGAGGTCGGCCAGGTGAACAAGCTTCTCCAGCGAACCATCCCCAAGATGATCCGGATCGAGCTCGATCTCCAGGACGATCTTCACACCGTGCATGCGGACCCGGCCCAGGTCGAGCAGGCCATGATGAACGTGGGGCTGAACGCCAGGGACGCCATGCCCGAGGGCGGGGTCCTGCGCGTGACCACCCGGAACGTGACCCTGAGGCCCGGCGACCGCGGCTGCCCCGCTGAGCTGAAGCCCGGGGACTACGTCCTGATCACCCTTTCGGACACCGGGTGCGGCATGGATCCGGAGATCCGGGAGCACATCTTCGAGCCGTTCTACACCACCAAGGAGACGGGAAAGGGAACCGGGCTCGGCCTATCCATGGTCTACGGGATCGTCAAGAACCACAACGGGGCCATTTACTGCGAGAGCATGCCGGATAAGGGGACCACGTTCGAGATCTACTTCCCCGCCGTCCCAAGAGAGTGTGCAAAACACGCCGTGGAGGCCGGGCCGGACGACCTGGTCGGCGGGCGGGAGACCATCCTGCTGGTGGACGACGAAAAGCCCGTTCGAGACCTGGCCATCAGGGTGCTCACCCGCTTCGGCTACCGGGTTCTGGAGGTGCCGGACGGCGAGGCGGCGGTCCGCCTTTTCGAGGAAAAGCAGGGGACCATCGACCTGGTCATCCTGGATCTCATCATGCCGGGCATGGGCGGCGAGCGATGCATGGAGCAGATCCTCGGAATCGACGAAAACGCGCGCATCCTGATCTCGAGCGGGTTTACGCGGGACGGCCGCCCGCCGGTGGGGCCGCGCTACGGGGCCAGAGGATTCCTGACGAAACCCTATGACTCCGGCTGCATGCTGCGCGAGGTGCGAAGGACGCTCGATGCCGCATAAGGCTCAACCCTGCAGGAAGGACCCCACGCCGTGACTTTCCGGTCATCCTTTTGGGTGCAGGACCTCCCGGCTCGTTGGGCACATAGCCCCATCCTCGGCTGATCTTCAAACAAGCCATTGATATCTTTACTGATCAACTCCCATCCTTGAAATCTCGTCAGGATCGAGTTTTTCCTTTACAGCAAATGGGAATTGCGTTATATGTTCCAATCTTCACAAGGGCCATGGACGGAGCCGGGAGCGCAAACCGCAGGCCGCTGAAGAAGAAGGGGACGCAGCATCGTCTTCGATTTCAAGAAGCACGGCCACTGGTACGACGACATTGCCATCGTCAGTCAGCTAGGCCTGACCATGGCGGGCTCCATTCTGATGTGCCTGGCCATCGGCTACGGTCTCGACAAGTGGCTGGGCACGAAGGGACTGTTCACGATCGTGTTCATCATCCTCGGAATCATCGGGGGCGGCGTCACGGTGTATCGTCAGATCATGAAGGTGCTCGACCCGAAGGAGGGCCGTCCATCCGAAGCGGAACGTGACAATGGAAGCGGTTAGAACGATTCGGAAAAAGTACTGTTCTCAAGCCATGGTGGCCGCCGTTGCGGGGGCTGTGCTCATGATCCTGGTCGGGGAAAAGGCCATCGGAAAAGGGCTGGTCCTGGGTACACTCTTCAGCGTCGTGAACTTCGTGCTCATGGCGCATTTCATCCCCCGCACCATGGCGGGCTCGAGGGCCATGTCGAGCGCCGCCGCCTTCGGCTCCATTCTTCTCCGCTTCGCACTGCTTGCCGTTCCCCTCGTCGTTTCCCTCAGGGTCGAATCCGTTCACATCATCGGCGTGGTCATCGGGCTCTTCATGGTCCAACTGACCCTGATGTTCGACCACTTCGTGCGGAGACGCTTCTCTTCCATCGGAAACACGTAGAAACGGGTTTCATACCATGGACGAACTGACCCATCTGCCACAGATCACGATTGAACTGCTGGGACTCAACCTCGTCTTCAACACCGAGACCATCACCATGACCTGGATCGTCATGGGGATCATGATCGTGTTCGGGTTCCTGGCGACGAGAAACATCTCCCTGGTTCCCAACCCGTTCCAGGTGGTGGGAGAGCTGATCGTGGGCGCCTTCTGGGGGCTCACCAAGGACGCCCTGGACGAGGAGATGGCCCGGAAGTACTTTCCGCTGATCTGCACCCTGTTCCTGTTTCTCCTCATCGGGAACTGGCTTGGAACCTTTCCCCACCTGGGAGAGCCGACCAAGGATTTGAACACGCCCCTGGGTCTGGGGATTCTGGGCTTTGTCATCGCCCACTACTCGGGCATCCGGGCCAAAGGCTTCAAGGCATACGCCAAGGAGTACTTCGAGCCCATCTTCCTGATGGCCCCGCTCAATGTGATCGGAGAGATCGCCAAGGTGGTGTCCATCTCGTTTCGTCTTTACGGCAACATCATGGGAGGGGCGATCATCGTTCTCGTGGTCTCGCACCTGGTCTACAGCCTGATCCTTCCTCCCTTCCTGCTCGCCTTTTTCAATCTGTTCATCGGTACGATCCAGGCATTCGTGTTTACCATGTTAACCCTTGTGTACATCTCTGTGCAGGTGAAGTAGCCCGATGATTGATACTGCGACATTTGCGAGTGCGAGTTACTACGTTGGAGGAGGTCTGGCCATCGGGTTCGGCGCCATCGGTGCGGCCCTGGGGGAAGGGTACACGGCCGGTTTGGCCAGCGAGGCCCTGTCCCAGAAACCGGAGAGCGCCGGCGAGGTGGTGAAGAACATGCTCGTGGGCCAGGCCATTGCGGAGTCCGCAGCCATCTTCGCCCTGGTGGTGGCGATCGTTCTGTTGTTCAGCCAGCCCGAAGTCGTCACGCCGCTGACGGCCTGGTCGGCCATCGGTGCAGGTCTCGCCATGGGGCTGTCGGCCATCGGCTCGGGCCTCGGATCGGGCATGCCGGGCGGGGCCGCGTGCCGCGGGCTCGTGCGCCAGCCGGGCAACCGGGGCAGGATCCAGACCACCATGCTCATCGGCTCGGCCGTGGCCCAGACACCGGCCATCTTCGGCATGGTGACGGCGTTCCTGCTCATCTTTCTGGATTTCTCCAGCATTCCCGCCTACCCGGGGTGGGCCGCCATGCTCGGCGCAGGCCTGGGAACCGGCCTCGCCGCCATCGGATCGGGCGTGGGGAACGGCTTCACGGCCGAGGAGGCCGTGGACGGCATCACGCGGAACCCGGAGGCGGCCAAGGACACAACGAGGCTCATGCTCATCGGCATGAGCGTGGGGCAGTCCACCACCATCTACGGCTTCCTTGTGAGCCTGCTGCTCATCTTCTTCGGGTTTGCAGAGGACACGAGCCTGAGCGCCGCCATGAAGCTCCTGGGCGCCGGCCTCTCGTCGGGGTTCGGAGGGATCGGCCCCGGCATCGGACTCGGGCTCGTGGCGGCCGGGGCCGTGAAGTGGGTCGCGCGGAACCAGGAGACCACCGGGGTCCTGACGCGCACCATGCTCGTAGGGATGGCCGTGACCGAGTCGACGTCCATCTATGCATTGATCGTTTCTCTCTTGTTGATCGTTGTTTTTTAGGATGGGAGCGTCCCATCCAACATTTTATTAGGAGGGTTTTACCATGGATATTTCGGGAGCGGATTTTGTTCAAGGACTGGCATTCTTGGGTGCGGGTATCGCCATGGGGCTCGGCGCCATCGGTCCCGGTGTGGGCGAAGGTTTCGTCGGAGGCAAGGCCTGTGAGGCCATCGGCCGGAAGCCGAACGAGGCCGGTCTTCTGACCCGGACCATGCTTGTGGGGCAGGCGGTTTCCGAGTCTACGGGAATCTACTCCCTGGTCGTGGCCCTGCTCCTCCTGTTCGTGGTGTAGTCGACGCTGTACGAACAGGTGCCGGGAATCGACCGGTGGTCCAGGTGCGCCGCAAAACGCGGCTTCCGCCCGCAGCGCCATGAGATTGAGGAGCGCCCGGGCGGAGAAATCGAACATCCGAACGGTGTCGGATCATGATTAGCGTCAATGCAACGATCTTTATCCAGGTGATCCATTTCCTGCTGATGGTGTTCATTCTGAACCGGCTCATGCTGCGCCCCGTCATGCGTCAGATCGACGGCCGCGAGGAGCACATCGTGCAGGCCAGGAAGGATGCCGAGGATCTGGCTGCCGAGGCGGAGCGGCTCGCCCGGGAGCGTGCGGATATGGAAAGAAACGCGCGCAAGGGGGCTGCGGGAGAGCGAACCGCTCTCAAGGAGGAGGCCTCGAGCGCGGCCGAGGCGATCTTCGAGGACACACGCAAGGAGGTCGCAGCCATTCGCGAACGGGCCGATCAGGAGATCCAGTCCCAGGTGGAGAAGGCCAAGGCGGCCCTGGATCAGGAGGTCGCCGTGCTCGCCGACGAGATCGCGGAGAAGATCGCCGGCAGGAGGGTGAATTCGTGAGTTGTGCCGATGGAGTAAAGCGGGCGGCATGCGCCGTCCTCGTCCTCTCGGCGATCCTGCTCTGGGCGGGATCGGGCGACGCGCTTGCCGCCGAGGAGATCAGCGGGGGCCGGAAGCTGTACGACACCATCATGATGTGGGTCAACTTCGGCATCCTGGTCTTCTTCTTCATGAAGTATGGAAAGCCGGCTCTGATGAACTTCCTGACCGGGGAGCGGAACCGGATCCAGAAGACCCTCCACGAGATCGAGAAGGACGTCAACCTGTCCAAGATGCGCATGGAGGAGGAGTCGAAGAAGCTGGAGAACATTGACGACTACATCCAGCAGATCCGGGCGGACATCCTCGAGATGGGACGGATGGAGAAGGAGCGGATCGTCCAGGACGCCCGGCAAAGTGCGGAGCAGATGATCGAGAACGCCGGGAAGGAGTTCGCAGTCAAGCTGGAGGGCGCGACGCGGACCCTCAACGACGGTCTGGTGGACCAGGCCGTGGAGCAGGCGGGGGAGAAGCTCCGCAAGGCGTTCTCAGATCAGGACAACGAGAAACAGATCACAGGTTTTATCGACCGGCTGGGCGGCGTGGAGAGCGAGGACGACCTGCGCCTCTGACAGACGCCCCCAAGGCCCGGTCCCCAGGCATCCCGTTCGAGCCCCACTCCGGGTTGGAACGGGATTTTTTTTCGCCCTCACTCCCTCGGGATGCCGTACCGCTCCATCTTTTCATAGAGGGACTTGCGGGAGATGCCGAGCTGCTTGGCGGCCATGCTCTTGTTGCCGGCGCATTTCCGGAGGGTCGCGCGGATCAGCTCGGCCTCCATGTTTTTCAGCGTGACGCCCGTCTCGGGCAGATCCCCGATGAGGGCGCCTTCCTCGCGTTCCCTTTCCGCGCTCCCGTCCGTGCGCACGCTCTCCGGGAGGTCCTCGAGGGTGAGCAGGCCTCCCTTGCTCAGTATCACCGCCCGGGCGATGCAGTTCTTGAGCTCCCGCACGTTGCCCTTCCAGGAGTTCTCCAGGAGAAAGGCCATGGCGTCCGGCGTGATGCCCGTCACCGGCCGGTCGTATTGGCGGCCATAGTGCCGGATGTAGTGGTCCGTGAGCAGGGGGATGTCGTCCTGGCGCTCCCGGAGCGGGGGCACCCGGATGGAGATCACCTCGATGCGATAGAGGAGGTCCCTCAGGAACCGGCCGTCCTCGATCATGGCCCTCAAATCCAGGTTGGTGGCGGCGATGATGCGGACATCCATCTGCCGGGACTCCACACCGCCCACGGGCTCGACCCGCTTTTCCTGGAGGAACCGGAGCAGCTTGCTCTGGAGCCTCCGGCTCATGTGCCCGATCTCGTCCAGGAACAGGGTACCCTTGTTCGCTGCCTCCAGGCGGCCCTTCTTCTCCGTGACCGCACCGGTGAACGCGCCCTTGACATAGCCGAACAGCTCCGCTTCCAGCAGGCTCTCCGTGAGGGCGGCCGAGTTGATGCAGACCAGTGCCTCGTCCCGCCGCGGGCTCTCCAGATGGAGCGCCCGGGCCAGGAGCTCCTTCCCGGTCCCGGTCTCGCCGTAGATCATGACCGAGGCGTCGGTCCCGCCCACGGTGCGCACCATGTCGAAGATGTCCCTCATCTGCCGGCTCGCGCCGATGATCCCGTGGAACGCGTTCTCCTCCCTGACCGCCTGCTGCAGGGTGGAGAGCTTTCTGGACGTCTCGAACTCGCGGATGGCCTTCTCCACCACGATGACCAGCTCCTCGAAGTCCAGGGGCTTGATCAGGTAGTTCGTGACCCCGTCCCGCATGGCCTGAACCGCGGACTTCACCGTGCCGTACGCGGTCATGATGATGAAGGGCGGCATCTCCCGCTTCTCCCGCATCCGGTGGAAGAGGGCGATGCCGTCCATGCCGGGAAGCTTGAGGTCTGAGAGGACCAGGTCCACGTCCTCACGCTGCTCGAACAACCCGAGGGCCTCGCTGCCGCGGCCGGCCTGGAGGATCTCGTATCCCTCGTCCTTGAGAATGGCCGAGAGCACCTTCAGTGTGTTCTTCTGATCGTCCACGAGAAGAATGGTCTTCGCGCTCACGCCTCACCTCCCGGGTCCGTCCCTGCGGCGCCCGTCTCCCTCGGTCCCTGATCTCCGTAGGCCGCGGGCCACTGGATGGTCAGCCGCGTGCCCCAGCCCTTGCGGCTCTCGATTCGGACGGTCCCGCCGTGGCTCTCCACGATGCCGAGGCTCAGGGGGAGCCCCAGGCCCGTTCCCGCGTCCTTGGTGCTGAAGAAGGGATCGAACACGCTCTTCAGGTCGCTCCTGGGGATGCCCACGCCCAGGTCCCGGATCACGATCTTCGCCCGGGCCGGGCTCTCCGGTGGAACGCCCTCTCTCGACAGCCCCGTGGAGAAGCGGATCTCTCCGCCTTCGGGCATGGCGTCCATGGCGTTCACCATCAGGTTGATGACCACCTGCTCCATCTGGTGGGGGTCCACCAGGAGCGGGGGCATGTCCGGATCCAGGTTGTTGTGAAAGACGATCCGCCGCTCGCGGGCCTGCTCCTCGAAGAGATCCTGCGCGGACAGGATGATGCGGTTGACGTCCGTGGGCACGCGCTTGGGCGCGGACTGCCGTGCAAAGGTGAGAAAATCCGTCACGAAGGCGTTCAGCCGGTCGATCTCCTCGGACACGAGCCCGGTGTACTCCTGGATCAGCGCATCGCCGGCACGGCGTCTCCTGAGCAGCACCACGGCGCCCTTCATGGCGTTGAGCGGGTTGCGGATCTCGTGGGCCACGCCCGCGGAGAGGCGTCCCAGGCTGATCAGCTTCTCCGAGCGGACCAGCTCGTCCTGAATGCGGGCGAGGTTCCTCACCATTCGGTTGAAGGCGCTCGTGAGATCGCCCAGCTCGTCTCTGGAGCGCACCGGGATCTCCTGGCTCAGGTCGCCTCCCGCGATCCGGTGGGTGGCGCTCACGAGATCGCGCACAGGCTTCAGCATGTAGTAGGAGAGAAGGCTCACGCCGACGATCGAGCAGAAGAGAATGAGAAGCACCACCTGGAGGACGCGCGTCCGGATCAGGCCCACCTCCTTGGTGAACTCGCTGCTCGGGATGGTCGCGGCCAGGGACCAGCCCATGCCGGGGATCGGCCAGAAGGCCGCCAGCTTGTCCGCGCCTTCGTACCGGTACGACTTCCATCCGGAGCCTCCGCGGTTCATCTCGTGCACCAGGCCGGCGATGCTCGGGTCGGGGTAGTTCCCCAGGCCGTGCTCGTAGGGCCCAAACTGCGGGTGGGCGATGGTCCGGCCCTCGCCGTCCACGAGAAAGGCATACCCCTCCTCGCCCACCTGGATGCTGCGCACGATCTCGCGGATGGCCTCGTAGTCCACGTCGATCACCACGATCCCGACGAACTCGTCCCACGCCGTGAAGATCGGCCTGGCCCAGTGCATCAGGTACCCGTGTCTGGCCCCGGAAAAGGTGATCTCCGAGACCTGGATCCCGTCGCTCCCGGACCCGCGCACTCCCTCGAAAAACGCATCTTGAGCCGTCTCCAGCAACGGTCCGGTCTCGCCGCTGGACCGGACCTTGATCCGCTCCACACCCGAGGGATCGATGAAGCGGATCTGGAAGTAGCTGTGGGCCCGCTCGATGAAGTCCCGGAACAGTCGCACGATGCTGTCCCGGCTGAACTCGGCCTCGGCGTTCAGCCGGAAGGAGCGCGCCAAATGGTAGTCGTTGAGCACGGGCAGGCTGGAGATGGTGTTGAGGTCCAGCCTGCAGGTGTAGAAGATGTCGTCGATCCGCGCGGCCGTGGCCCGCACCTTGGCCATCTGCTCCTGTCGGACCAGCCGGTTGACCCGCTCGACCGACGCCCGGTAGGAGAAATACCCCACCGTGGCAATGGGGAGGCAGACGAGCGGGAGAATGAGCAGCAGGAGCTTGATGGAGATGGAGAATCGAAATTTCATGGTCCCCGGTCCGGTGTGGGTGCAGAAACAAAGAGAGTAGGACAGGCCCCGGGGGGTGTCAACCTCTCCCTGTTTGGGGTTTGAACGCAGGTGTGGTATAAGGATCCCCCATGACCCGTCTCCCTCGAGCATCCTTCCTTTTCCTGCTGCTTCTCGCGGCCGTTTCGGCGTCCATCTTCCCGGAACCGGCCTTTGCGCGCGACGAGATCGTCCTCGGCGTGGCCACGTCCCTGGGCACGCTGGAGGGACGGGAGAGCCACATGGCGGTCCAGCTCGCAGCCGAGGAGATCAACCGGGCCGGCGGGGTCCGGGTGGGCGGCCGCCGGCTGGACATCCGGGTGGCTGCGGTGGACCTCGAGGACGCCTATCCCGCCACCCCCATGGACGAGATCCTCCAGAGGCTGGAACGGTTTCTGACAAGAGAGCCGGTGGACGCCGTCGTGGTGGGGTTCTTCCGCTCCGAGGCCCTGCTGGCCGGCATGGATTTGATCGCCCGGCACGGGGTCCCGCTCCTGGGCACCATTGCCATGTCCCCGGCCTCCGAGGCCAAGATCCTCCAGTCCCCGGCATACCGCTCCGTGTTCCGCCTCTGCCTGAACTCGCGGTACCTCGTGGAGTACCTCATTCAGACCATGAAGTTCCTCCGGGAGCGGTTCGACGTGGGCCGGGTCTACATCCTGAACCAGGACGTGGCCTGGACGCGGACCACGGTCTCTCTCATGATCAAGCTCTACTTCGAGCAGGCCGGCTGGGAGGTCCTGGGCCTGGACATCTATCCGACCGGAGCCTCGGACTTCACCAGGAGCCTGGAGGAGGCGCACCGGCTCGAGGCCGACGTGATCCTCCCCATCTTCGACATGCCCGAGAGCGGCGCCCTGGTGAGGCAGTGGAACCGGATGGGCAGCCGGGCCCTGCCCTGCGGCTTCATCTCCCCCCTGGGCGGCCCCGGTGCCTGGGAGGCCTTTCAAGGGGGAATCGCAGGGGCCCTGAACGTGATCTTCGAGCTGGGCAATGTGCCCACCCAGGCCTACGGTCCGGCCGAGCGATTCTACAATGCCTTTAAGAGCCGGTACGGCAAGGAGATCGAGGCGAGCCACGGCCCGGCACCCGCCTATGAATCGGTCTACGTCCTGACCGAGGCCGTGGAAAGGGCAGGGACCCTGGAGCTCGACAGGGTGGTCGAGGCCCTGGAGAGGACCGACCGGCAAGGGGCCATGGGGCGCATCCGGTTTCACCGCAGCCATCAGGTGATCTTCGGGGAGGACCCGTCCGAGGAGGCCCTGGCCTGTGTGATCCAGTGGACGGCCCAGGGGGAGCGGAGGGTGGTGTACCCGCCCTCCATCGCCGAGGGCGAGATCGAGCTCCCGGGACTTTTTTCACCCCCTGAAGAAGCCCTTGCATCTCCGGCGAACTCGACAATCGCTCAATTCAGGTTCATGGAGACGCCTGGAAACAGCCGGTGTGTCACCATAGGTAACAGTTTCGACGCCGGTCTGGAACCCACGATCCATGGGGCTCTCCAGCCTTGATGTGGGAAATGATACAACCCGCTGTAACCAAAAGTAACAGCCTTTCCCCGACCGGCGAACCCGCCAAATAACAAGTCTCCGGAATTGCGATGTTTTTTCGGCTCTCTCCTCCAGGCATGCCCCTTGCACGATCTGAGGACGCGCGAAACCCCACCAAC
>JAIPEI010000087.1 GCA_021737245.1 Deltaproteobacteria bacterium
GGCCGCAGTGGTAGTCGAAGTGCATGTCGGCCCAGAGCACGTTCCCGTGGCTCAGGAGGGCCCCCCGCGGGCGGCCGGCCACGGCGGCCGTGTGGATGATCACGAACCCGTCGTCCGTGGCCACGGCCTCCGGCTCGAACCCGCCGCCGTCGGCCATGAGGCCGCCGAAATCCTCGTAGTCCCCTTCCCGGTCCTTGAGGTTGAAGAACCGCTTCACCGAGGGAAGCCCCGGGCGCACCCCCTCGATCAGGGGCTGGAACTCCCGGTCCACGAGGACCGCCCCGGGAGCGCCGTCCTCCAGGATGAAGCGGGCCTCCTCGGCCGAAAGCCTCCAGTTGACCGGCAGGACCACGAGGCCCAGGCCGGCGGCGGCGCCGTAGAGCAGGAAGTACTCCAGGCTGTTCTTGCCCAGGATCCCGATCCGGTCCCCTTTGTTCAAGCCCAGCCCGCGGAGGCCGGCGGCCAGGCGGTCCGTCTCCCGTTTCAGCTCGACGAAGCTGAGCGTCCTTCCGTCGTCCACCTCGTGCCAGGCGGGGAGGTCGCCGAAGCTGGCGGCGTTCCTGTCGATCACGTCGTACACGGTGAAGTCGTGCAGGCCCATGCGTTCGCACCCCGTTCGTTCAAGAGGTTGAACCGGCACCGGGCAGGGGAAGGCCCTGCCCGGTCCTCTGTCTGAACGGGGAGCCCCGAAGGGGCCCCCCGTTGACGGCTTACGATATACCCCGCCTCATGCCATCACGGAAACTCCGCGTTGATCGGGACCACCTTGGTGACGCCGTCCGCGCGGAACGTGGCGGCCCCCTCGTGGACCGTCACCGGCACCGACGCGTCGGGCACTCCGGTCCACCAGCGCTCCAGGGCATCCCAGGGGGACCAGCCCTTGGCCTTGAGCTTGAAACCGCCCGTGACCATGAGGCTCAGGAGGGCGGAACGGGCCGTGATCATGGTGGTGCAGCGCACCTGGTCCGTGGACTCGGCCGGGATCAACAGGGTGTCCTGGTTGTTCACGGTGACCACGTCGAACTCCTTGTCAAAGGCCACGGTGAACCGCATCCCGTCCAGCCTCACCATGTAGGGGTTGGGGTTATGCACGTTGAAGAGGAAGCTCATGGGAAGCGGCGCACCGTGGTCCCCGGCCTTCCCCTTGGTGGGCTCGATCGAGCCGGCGTAGTAGTAGTACCCGTCGTACTGGGGCACCTCGAACATCTCCAGGGTGATGACCGGAGCCTGGAAGTTGGATTCACTCGGGGGCATGGAAACGCACCCGGTGAGCGCAAACGTCACTGCGGTGACGAGGACCGCAAGCATTGCCAGTCTGTTCTTCATGAAAACCCTCCTTCGCGTCGTGTGCCCGCGGAACCGGAGACCCTCGGGGTCCCCGAGCTTCCGGCGCCCCCGGGGGAGGCCGGTCGCAGCGCGGCCACGGTGAGAGGTTCGATCAGGCAAGCCATCGCTTCCGTCGCTTGTAGTGCTTGACGTCCCGGAAGCTCTTCTGCCCCCCCTTGTCGGTCAGGCCCAGATAGAAATCCTTGATGTCCTCGTTGCTCATGAGGGTCTCCGAGGTGTCGTCCATGACGATGCGGCCGGTCTCCATCACGTAGGCGTAAGGCGCCACGTTCAGGGCCAGCTTGGCGTTCTGCTCGACGAGGAGGATGGAGATCTTCTGCTCCTGGTGGAGCTGTTGAATGATGTTGAAGATCTCGTGGATCAGCTTGGGGGCGAGCCCCATGGAGGGCTCGTCCAGGAGCACCAGCTTCGGCTCCGTCATGAGCGCCCTTCCCACCACCGTCATCTGCTGCTCCCCCCCGCTCACGAAGCCCGCGGTCTCGTTCCGCTTCTCCCGCAGCCGGGGAAAGTAGTGATAGACGAGGTCCAGGCGCTCCTTCACCGAGCCGGTCTTCCGCAGGTGGGCCCCCACCTTCAGGTTCTCCTCCACGGTCAAATGCTCGAAGACCCTGCGGCCCTCGATGACCTGGACGATCCCCTTCTTGGCGATGGTCGCCGCCCCCATGTGGTGAATCCGCTCCCCCTCGTACTCGATGGCGCCGTCCGTCACCTCGCCGTCCTCGACGTTGAGGAGGCCGGAGATGGACTTGAGCGTCGTGCTCTTGCCGGCGCCGTTCGCACCGAGCAGCGCCACGATCCCGCCCCGCGGCACCTCGATGGAGACGCCTTTCAGGACGAGGATGACCTCATGGTACTTGACCTCGATGTTGTTGATCTTGAGGATTGCCTCTGCAGCTTCCAAATGCCTTTCCTCCAAGGGCAAGGGGTTCTAATGCCGCTCACAACGGCCGGCAGGCGGGTTGCATCACCAGCCGAGCCACGCCTCGGCCCACTTCTCCGGCCAGCGCTCCTTCAGGTCCACCCGCTCCACCTCCACGAACTTCTCGCCGGTCCACTCCTGGACCAGGCAGCCCGTGGTGGGACGGTGGTCGTCGGCCGTGAAGGTGACGGGCGATGCGCCCAGGCCGATGTCGTAGTTCCGCAACGTCTCGAATCCCTTCACCATGACGCCGTCCCCGGTCATGGCGCCGGCCTTGTCCGCCCGGATCAGGGCCTCCCAGGTGATCAGGGCGTCGCCCCAGGCCTGGATGGTCCGGATCAGCCGCTTCTCCTGCGGGATGCCGGGGTTGTACTTCTTGGCCGTGGCCACCACGACGTCCATGTTCTTGTAGTCCTGGCCGTAGAACGCGCAGGGCGTTGCGCCCATCACGCCCTTGGCCGCCTCGCCGGCCAGCCGGGGCAGGTTCTCGTCCATGCCCCAGTTGTTCACGATCCAGTCGGCGCCGAGGCCCAAAGAGTAGGCGTCGCGGATGGTGGCCGAGACGCTCATGGTGGTGTTGCCGTGCCAGCAGACGTCCGGCTCGAACTTCTTGAGCGCCATGATCTGGCTCTTGGTGTCCAGGGCGAAGAGGCTCACGTCCTGGTCCTCGCCGATCTCGAAGCCCAGCATCTGGGCGTGGTCCTTGACGGCCTTGATGGGGGCGGAGCAGTAGGGCGAGGCGAACATGTAGGCGCAGGCGAAGCGAGGCTTGCGCTTGCCGTAGTCCGGGTGCTTGGGCCACTTCTTGTCGAACCAGGCCGTCAGGCAGGCCCGGGCGTTGGTGGAGTAGTCCGACGAGAAGAAGAGGTTGTAGCGGCTCTTCTTGGGGTCGGTCAGGTGCGCCGAGTAGGACGCGGAGACGTAGGGGATCTGGTCCTTGTTCACCGTGGGAGAGAGGGCCTCGGTGTCGCCGGTGCCCCACCCCATGATTACGAGTGATTTCAGCCGCTTGAGAAGCTTGTACTTGGTGATGGCCTCAGGGATCCGGTACCCGTAGTCGAACCAGGTGTACTTGACCATCTTCCCGTTGATGCCACCCTGCTCGTTGATATACTTGAAGGCCTCCTCCATGCCGATGGCATAGTCCTTGCCCACGTCGGAGGTGGCCCCGGTGGTGTCCATGATGCCGCCGATCTTGACATCCGCGGCGACCGCAGCGGTGGACAGCCCGAACAGCAACGCCACGGCCAGCATCGGCACCAGAACCATCAATGCGTTCTTCCCTTTCATGTGTCTCCCCCTTTTCGTGTGTAGTGGAACCGGTTCACATTCCCTTCACGTCACGAAAACACGCCGAGACGACCCCCATCACCCCCTTTCCCATTTAGAATCTACATGAATCATGTCCCACCGGGACCGTCGGAGTTGCGACTCCTTCCGGTTCCCTAGTAGGAGAACGGCCAGAGGTTGAAGTAGTTCTTGATCTGCCACCAGCGGTAGGCCAGCCCGTTGGGCTCGTAAATGAGGAACGCGCAGATGGCCAGGCCGAAGGCCATGTCCTTGATGAAGGCGAAGTCCATCAGGAGCTTCGGGTAGTAGATGGAGAGCGGAATCACGGCCATCTGGAGGAGCTCCATGACCACCACCATGAAGATGGAGCCGAAGACGGCGCCGTGGATGGAACCCACCCCCCCGATCAGGATCACGCCCACCAGCCAGAGGCTCCAGAACCAGGGAAAATGCTCCGGGCTCAGGGCGGCCGTGTTGCTCACCCAGAAGGCCCCGGCCACGCCGGCCATGGCGCCGGCCACGAAAAAGGCGAGGAGCTTGTACCAGACGATGTTGATGCCCAGGGCCTCGGCTGCGATGTCGTTGTCCCGGATGGCGACCCAGGCCCGGCCCGCCTTGGAGCGGAGCAGGTTGGCCAGGACGATCACCATGAGGGTGATCAGCACCGCCATGGTGTAGTAGACCTCGGTTTCGGTGTCGATGATCCACGGGCCGATCTTGATGGTCCCGGGCGGGAGCGAGAACGCCTGGCCGCGGCCGCCGATCTGGCTGACATACTGGGTGAGGATGAAGTCCACGGTGATGAACTGGGCGGCCATGGTGGTGAGGATCAGGTAAAACCCCTTCACCTTGGCCGAGGGAAGGCCGAAGAGCACGCTCCAGATCCCGGCCGTCACGGCGGCCGCCAGGATGCTGACGGGGTAGGCCAGGCCCCAGTCGATCATGAACTGCGGCCAGGGGACCTGGAGCACCATGAGGGTGCTCGTGTAGGCCCCCACCGCAATGAAGGCCGCGTGCCCCAGGGTGATGAGGCCGGCATAACCGATGAGGAGCTGGACGCCCAGCGCGCCCATGGCGGTGTAGCCCACCATGGTTCCCACGCTGATCCAGTAGTCGTCCAGGAACTGGGGAATCCCGACGAAGACGACCAGCAGGAGCAGGACCATCTTCGTCTTGATGAACGTGGTCTGCCACCAGCCCTGGTCCTCTTCGTACGTCTGATGGTAGTCACCGCAGGGAAGCCAGACATGGGACATAGCGCAACCTCTCTCGGGTGTCGGGTTTCAGGTTTCGAACACGGCGGCATGTGAAATGCCGCCCTACGGTGAGAACGCGGCGGCCTCTCCGGTGCCGCCCCGGCACAGCCGGCCGTCACACCCTCTCGATGCGCTCCCAGCCCCACAGCCCGTAGGGCTTGAAGAGCAGGAAGACCGCCATGAAGGCGAAGGGGACGATCTCCTTCACCCCGCCCGGGAAGTACTGGTCCAGGTAGCTGCCCGAGAGGTTCTGGAGCACCCCGATGACGATGCCCCCCACGATGGCCCCCGGCACGGAGTTGAGACCGCCGAGGACCACGGCCGGCAGCACCAGCAGGCCCAGGTGGCCCACCGAGATGTTCACGCCGTTGATGTTGCCGAGGAGGGCCCCGCCCACGCCCGCGCTCATGAAGGCGATGGCCCAGGCCGCTGCGTACACGAACCGTGCGCTCACCCCGAGGGAGAGGGCCGCGGTCTCGTCGTCCGCGGTCGCCTGCATGGAGAGACCCCACCGGGTGTACTTGAAGAACGCGACGAAGATGATCAGGAGCACGATGGCCAGGATGAAGGACCAGAGGTAGACCGGAGAGACCTTGACGAACCCGAGCGCGATGGGCTCCATGGAGAAGACGGGCGGGGTGAACACCTTGGTGTCCGTCGACCAGATGAACTCCACCAGCCCCTTGAAGAAGAAGGACAGGCCCACCGTCACCATGATCACCGCCAGGATGGGCTCGCCGATGAGCTTGTCCAGGAAGATGCGCTCGGTCAGGATGCCGAGGACGATGCCCACCAGCAGGGTCCCCACGACCGCGAGGACGAAGGGAAGGCCCATCTGGTAGAAGGTGAGGGTCACGTAGGCCCCGATGAGGGTCAGCTCCCCCATGGCCAGGTTGAGCACGCCGGAGCACTTGTAGATCAAAACCCATCCCAGCGCCACGAGCGCGTAGTTGCCTCCGACCAGGATCCCGGTGATCAGGGTCATGAGAAACAGTTCCATCCGTCTCCTCCCACCTTGCGTTTGGGTTGGCTCGAAATCGGGGTGCCCGGCGCTAGACGTCGATCCTGCGGACCTGGAGGTCCGTCTTGATCCGCTGCTCCCGCCCGTCCTCGTAGGTGATGGTCGTGTCCATGTGAACGGTGTCGGTGTCCGCGTAGAGGGCGTTGACGATGTCCTCGTAGCGCTTCTCCACGAAGGCGCGGCGGAGCTTGCTGGTTCGGGTCAGCTCCTCGTCGTCCGCGTCGAACACCTTGTAGAGGTTGACGAACTTGCGGATCTTCGCCGGGTCCGGCAGATCCTTGTTCGCCTCCTCGATCTGGGCCTGGACGAGGTCGCAAACCTGATCCTTCTGGGAAAGCTCGTGATAGCTCGTGTAGTTGAGCTTCTTCTCGTCCGCCCACTTTCCCACCACCGAGTAGTCGATGCACATGACCGCCGCGATGTAGTCCCGCTCGTGCCCGATCACCCACGCCTCGGAGATGTAGGGGCTGAACTTGAGCCGGGTCTCCAGGTACTGGGGCGAGAACGGCCTCCCGTCGCTGAGGGTCATCACGTCCTTGGACCGGTCGAAGACCACCAGGTGGCCGTCCTCGTCGATGAACCCCTTGTCGCCCGAGTGGAGCCACCCGTCCACCAGGGTCTCCCGCGTGGCCTCCTCGTTCTTGTAGTACCCCAGGAAGACCGACGGGCTCTTGGAGAGGATCTCCCCGTCCTCGGTGATGTCGACCTCGGTCTCCGGGATGGGCGTCCCCACCGTGTCGAACTTGACATCGCCGTCCCGGTGAACGACGGAGATCCCCGCGATCTCGGTCTGGCCGTAGATCTGCTTGAGGTTGACGCCCAGGGCGTGGAAGAACCGGAAGTGGTCGGGTCCCATGGCGGCGCCGCCCGTGTAGGCGTGACGGATGCGGCTCATGCCCAGGTGGTCCTTGAGCTTCTTCTGCATGAGGGCGTAGCCGATCCAGTTGAGGATGGTGAGGTAGAAGGGGACGGCCTGCTTCTCGAACTTCAGGTTGGCCACCTTGTAGCCGATCCTGGTCCCCGTCTCGTAGATCTTGCGCTTGATCCATGTGGCGTCGATGTACTTGACCTGGACCTGGCGCGTCAGGCCCTCGTAGAGGCGCGGCGGGGCGAACATGACGTGGGGGCCGATCTCCCGGATGTTCTCCTGGGCGGTCTCCGGCTCCTCCGGGAAGTTCAGGGTGTACCCGATCTGGAGGCCGCAGGAGATGGACATCATCTGCTCGCCGATCCAGGCGAATGGCAGGTAGCTGACAAAGTCGTCCGTGTCGTAGCAGGGGTCCACGCTCATCAGGTTCCGCCCCATGGTGAGCATGTTCCAGTGGCTCAGCAACGCCCCTTTGGGAAGGGAGGTGGTTCCGGAGGTGTAAAACAGCAGGCAGATGTCGTCCCCGTGTCCATTCTCGATGGTCTTCTCGAACAGGCCCGGTTCCCGCTCGTCCAACTCCTTTCCGATCCGCTGGACCTCCTTCATGCTGACCAGGAGATCCTGGTGGTAGTTGCGCATACCCTTGGGATCGTCCCAGATGACCTTTGCGAGCTTGGGGCATTCATCCTTGATGGAGAGCGCCTTGTCCACCTCCTCCTGTCCCTCGCCCACGAAGAACTTGGTGTCCGAGTGGTCGATGATGTACTTGACCTCGTCCATCATGCAGTCCTGGAAGAGCCAGACGGCGACGCCCCCGGCGCACAGGGCCGCCATCTCGGCCCAGAGGCCCTCCGGCCGGTTGTCTCCGATCATGGAGACCTTGTCCCCCGGCTCGAGCCCCAGCTCCATCATGCCCAGGCTGAGGTACTTGACGTTTTCGTAATAGTCCTTCCAGGTGTAGGGGCGCCAGATGCCGAACTCCTTCTCCCGCATGGCCACCTTTCCGTCTCCGTACTTCCGGCACTGGCTGAGAAAGAGCTTCGGGATGGTGAGGTCCTTGCTGATTTCCATGTTCACTCCGCTCATACGGCCTCCCTACCTCCTTGTGGCATAAAGGTCCTCTTCGCCCAGGTACGCCTTGATCACCTCGGGATTGCTCTGCACCTCCTCGGGGCTACCGTCCGTGATGCGGTTTCCGAAGTTCAGCACGAACACCCGGCTGGAGATGTCCATGACCACGCCCATGTCGTGCTCCACCAGGATGCAGGTCACCTTCCAGCGCTCCTCCTCGTTGATGTCCAGGATGAAGCGGGCCATGTCCTCCACCTCCTCCAGGTTCAGCCCGGCCAGCGGCTCGTCCAGGAGCAGGAGCTCGGGCTCCAGCGCCAGGGCCCGCCCGAGCTCTACGCGCTTCTGGAGCCCGTAGGGGAGCATGTGCACCGTCTTGTCCCGAATGCTCTCGATCTCGAGCAGATCGATGATCTCCTCCTCGATGAACTTGCGGGCCGCAATCTCCTCCCGCTTGGTCTTGCCGAGGTAGAAGGACCCGCTGAAGATCCCGGATTTGAGGTTGATGTGGCGACCGAGGCGGATGTTGTCGAGAACGCTCATGCCGCCGAACAGCTCGATCTTCTGAAACGTGCGGGAGATCCCCAGCTGGGCCCGCAGGTGGGGCTTCAAGGGGTTGATGGTCTCACCCTTATAGCGGATGGATCCCTTCTGGGGGGCATACAGGCCGTTGATGCAGTTCATCATCACGGTCTTTCCGGCGCCGTTCGGTCCGATGATGGAATGGATCTCACCCTTCCTGACTTGAAGATCCACGCCGGCCAGGGCCGCGACCTTGCCGAAGTACATGTGCACGTTCTCCAGCTCCAACAGCGTGTCCTGTCCCTCGAGCGCCTGGGCTTGGCTCATTCCCGATCGCCTCCATTTCCCGACTGAGTCGCAAAGAGCCCCGAACCTGGAGATCCGTCCCGGTGATTTCGACAGGTCGGAGGCTGCCCGGCCGGCTTTTGCGAAGCCGTCATTCCTCAATGCCAGGGTTTGTGAAAATTTTCCTTATTGGCCCATATGAAGCAGGGATTCAAGAAACGACAATATCATTTACTTTTTCGAGCCTGGATTGTCAACCGGTTCCTTTGGAAATCTTCCCCCCTCGTCAGCGAAAAACCCCTTAATATATTTATGTTCAACGCATCATGGGCTCGATGGCCGGCACCAGATGGGCATGGCACTGATCGAGGAAGTAGTCGTCCGTCATGCCGGCGATGAAGTCTCGCACGATCGCCGCGGACGGGGTCTCGTCCCGGTAACAGGAAGCCATGCCGTCCAGGAAACCGCGAAAGATCTCCGAGTCCTCCGCCCCGAAGTCGAGATCCTTCATGTACTTCTTGAAGAGGAGCTCGAACATGAGCCGGATCTTCGGCGTCTGCCGCTTGACCCGCGCGCTCATGTAAATCCGCTCGTGGTTGAAGGTCTTCAGCCTGCGGAGAGCGTCCCCCACATCCGGGCTGAACCGGACGAACGAACGGTCCAGGCTGTTCCCGACGAGGTCTTCCACAAGGGTGTAGACGATGGTGCCGTTGGTGTCGCCGAGGATCTCCCGGCACCGCGCCGGGATGTCCCGTCTCGAGATCAGCCCCAGCCGGATGGCGTCCTCGATGTCCCTCCCGATGTAGCTGATGGTATCCGCCATGCGGACCACGCACCCCTCCAGGGTCATGGGCCACAGCTCGAAACCGGGGTCCGAGGACTTGCGGTCGATCTCCTCGGCCATGCGGTCGAAGTCCTTGTCCCGGTCCGGGTTCAGGGCCTCGCTGTGGAGCTCCCCGTCGTGGCACAAAATGCCGTCGAGGACCTGCAGCGTGAGGTTCCACCCTTTTCCCTTGCGCTCGATCTTTTCCAGGAAGCGCACGCTCTGGATGTTGTGGACGAAGGCGCCCAGCCCGTAGCGCTGCGAGAGCTCGGAGAGGAAGCGCTCTCCGTCGTGTCCAAAGGGCGTGTGCCCGATGTCGTGGGCCAGAGCGATGGCCTCGATGAGATCCTCGTTGAGGCGGAGCAGCCGGCCGATGGTGCGGGCGATCTTGGAGACCAGCTGAACGTGCAGGACGCGGTGGGTGATGTGGTCGTTCTTGATCAGGTAGAACACCTGGGTCTTGTCGATGTACCGGGAGTAGGCGAGGGAGTGCAGGATGCGGTCCGTGTCCAGGGCGAACTCCTGCCTGTGTCCGAGGCGGATGCTCTCTTCCGGGAGGCGCCGGACGGCTTCCCGGCTGGGGCAGGCCCACGTCGAGAGCCGGCGGCCTTCCTCCTCGTCGAGGCCGTCCCGAATGGCTTTGAGGACCTCGCTCTTACTCAATCCTCGTGGTCCTCCCTTTCTCCGGATTGACGGTAGGCCTTCTTCAGCTCGTCCCAGACCCGTTTTCCCCTTTTGGAAAGCACGCGGTTGGCCTGCTCGGCGACCTGCTCGGAGTCGCGCCGGACCCGCTCCTCCTCCGGAGCCTCCTTGCCTTCCTTTCGGTACTTCCATTTCAGAAGGGACTCCGCCAGGCGGGCCTCGGTCTGAAGGGCCAGCTTCTTGAGGTCCTTCTTGATCTCGTCGCTCATGCGGTTCCTTCGGAGTCGCGGAGCCGTGTTCGACCCGAATCGGGCGCTTCCAGCTCAGCGGATTGGATAACAATATCGAGAGTACAGACTATAGAAAAACCTGCTCCTCAGGTCAACTGATTGGTGGCGGTGGCGGTGGCGGTGGCGGTGGCGGTGGCGGTGGCGGTGGCGGTATCAGTGGCGGTGTCGGTGTCGGTGTCAGTGTCGGTGTCAGTAGCGGCGGCAGTGCTGGTGGCGGGAGCGGAATCGCCC
>JAIPEI010000088.1 GCA_021737245.1 Deltaproteobacteria bacterium
GTGCGCCATGTGAAGCAGACCCTGGGGGCGCCCCTTGTGGGGGTGGTCGGATCCGGGGAACGGACGGTCCATCGTGCGGCCGTGGTGGGAGGCTCCGGCGGCGGCCTGGTCGCTACGGCGGCCCGCGGAGGAGCCGACGCACTGGTCACCGGGGACATCGGACACCACGATGCACTGGCCGCGGTCAGTCACGGGATCGCGGTTATCGATGCCGGTCACTTTCACACGGAGAAAGCAGCCATGACCGGCTTTCGGGACACCATGGAATCCTGCCTTCGAACGGCGGGTCTCGGCACTGTCGCCGTGGAGCTCTACCACGAAGAGGCAGCGCCCATACGGTATGAATAAAAACGGGAGGGTTACCTGGTAAAAACCATCCATGAGTCTCCTCCGCCGGGGCGCAGGGAAGCCCCCGCCTCGGATCGTTCCGGGAGCATGGACTACCGACAAAGAGGTGAAACACGTTGAAGGACAAGATCAAGGTACTCATAGAGCTCCAGAACTGCGACAACCGCATCCAAAGCCTTCTGACAAGGAAGAAGAAAGGTCCCTCGCGCATACAGGCCCTTTCCGACGAGATGGAAGCCGTTTCCAAAGGCTTCCAGGAGGACGAGGAACGCCTCGATACGATCAAGTCTGAAAGACGTTCGCTCGAGCAGGAGGTCGAGGACCTGGACGCCAAGATCCAGAAAGGGAACGAGAAGCTGTCCAACATCAAGTCCAACAAGGAGTACAGCGCCGCGTTGAAGGAGATCGAGGGCTACAAAAAGAAAAAGGCGCTCCTGGAAGACCAGCTCATCCAGCAGATGGAGGAGCTGGAGCTCGTAAAAGAGCGGTGCAGGGCCAACAGCGAGCAGCTCGAGACCCTGCAGCAGCAGTTTGAAAAAGACAAGAAAGAGGTCCAGGACGAGCTTGTAGAGATCGAAAAGGAGTTAACGGCCCTGGAAAAGGAACGCACAGCCATTGCCCGGAAGGCGGACCCCCAGCTCCTGAGGCATTATGAGCTCGTCAGGGAACGGATCGGATCCCATGCGGTGAGCCCGGTGATCGGCGGTGTGTGTAAGACGTGCAACATGGGGATTCCCCCTCAGATGTTCAACGAGCTGATGAAATGCCTCGAGCTCACCAGCTGCCCCCACTGCAACCGCATCATCTACTGGGGAGACGACGCGCAGTTCCAGGAATTGACAAATCCCTGAACTGCGTTAACATGTTGTAAGGGTGTACGGACCCCGGTGCGTGCTGGAGCAGTGCAAGCGGCCGCTGTCCCGCCTTTCGGCGGGAGAGAGGAAAGTCCGGGCTCCACAGGACAGGGCGCTGGGTAACGCCCAGTCCCGGCGACGGGAAGGAAAGTGCCACAGAAAGCAGACCGCCTCGCGGGAATGCATGCGTTTCAGCGGGGTAAGGGTGAAACGGTGAGGTAAGAGCTCACCAGTCCCGCCGGTGACGGCGGGAGCTTGGTAAACCCCGCCCGGAGCAAGACCGAATAGGGGAGCGCTCGAGGGTTGTCCGCCCGAGCTCCCGGGTTGGTCGCTCGACCCCGGTGGCAACACCGGGGCTGGATGAATGGTCGCGTCCGCCGGCGGCGTTCCGTACACGCCCCGGATGGGAACAGAACCCGGCTTATGACCTGCTCCAGCATACACCCCTCACCCGCCCCCCGCCCCCCTTCGGGAGCCGTCGGCCCCGATTCCCGGGATCTCCCCTTCGAGCCCGGCGGGAGCCGTCTCGTCGTCGTCATCGGCGGCGGGCGCTTCGGCGAGCGGGCCGCGCGCATCCTCTCCTCGAAGCCCGACCGCCCTGTATGGGTCGTTGAACGGGACGAGGGCTGCGGACCCGCACTGGAGAAGCTGCCGGTCCGCGTGTTGCGGCGCGACGGTGTCGACTTCCTCACAGAGACGGTTCCCCGTCTTGCGGACGGCGACCTGGTTGTTCCGGCCGTTCCGATCCACCTGGCGGTCGAATGGCTTCGCCGCACTGCGGATTCAACCTGGAATGCCCGGATCGTTCCGGTCCCCGGGATCGTGAGACAGGCGCTGCCCCACACCTGGATCGCCGGGGACGGCTCGCTTCTCGTCAGCTATGCAGACTTCCTGTGCCCCGAGGACTGCGCCGAACCTGAGGACGGCTGCACCGTGACCGGCGAGATCCGGCAGCCCCTGTACGAACGTCTTGCCGCCCTGGAGGTTCCGGGTTACGAGGTCCAGGTGATTCGAAGCCGCCAGCTTGCACCCGGGCTCGGCGGGTACAGCGCCGGGGATCTCCGCGCGCTTCAGGCCCGGGTTTACGACGCTCCCGGTAGGGGGAGATGGCTCATCGGCACGGCCTGCCGGTGCCATGGAACGATCACCGGGCTGGAGGTCAAACCGGAATCGAAACAGGATCGCCGCGAAGAATGAAAAACGCATCTTCATGTCCTTCGTGGCGGGCTTATTCTTTCTGAAATGAGGAGCCCCTATGTTCGTCTTGTCCAACTTCCTGGTCGCCGTGGCGAGAATCCTGGACATCGCCCTGACCCTGTACATGTGGATCATCATCGGCCGAGCGGTCATCTCCTGGGTCAACCCGGATCCTTACAACCCCATCGTGCGTTTCCTGCACTCCGCCACCGAGCCCGTGCTCTCCCCCATCCGGCGGAGGCTTCCGCTCTTTTTCGGCGGCATTGATTTTTCGCCCATCCTGGTGATCCTTGCGATCATTTTTCTGCAGAGCTTCCTCGTCCAGACCCTCATCCAGATGGCCCGGCAGCTGGCCGTATGAGGAGGCGTGCTCCAGTGATACAATGAAGGAGATGCGAGGCAACAGCAAGAGGCAGGCCGCCGGTCATGGAGAGACCCTGATCCGGGTCCGGCTGACGCCCCGTTCGTCCAGGGACGAGGTCCTCGGCCTGGAGGACGGCGTCTTTCGCATCAAGCTCACCGCCCCGCCCGTGGAAGGCAAGGCCAACAAGGCCCTGGTCACGTTCCTCTCCAAGGCCCTCCGCATTCCCAGGAGCGCCGTTGCGATCCTCTCCGGCGGGAAGTCCCGGGAGAAGACCCTTTCCATTCAGGGGGTGAGCGCGCAGGACGTGAAGAAGGGCTTGACCGGGACCGCCTGAAAGCCCGGGCGAAACGGCTCTCTCCTTCCTCCCCGGCTCTTGATCCTTTTTCCGCGTCCTTGTCACACCTGGAACTGCATGTCGTGCAGCTGCCGGAAGCGCCCGTTGGCGGCCAGGAGGGTTTTCTGGGTCCCGGACTCCACGATGCGGCCCTTCTCCAGCACGTAGATCCGATCGGCCTTTCGAATGGTGCTCAGCCGGTGGGCCACGACCAGGATGGTGGGACCTCCGTGGAGAATGTCGATGCTCTCCTGGACCAGCCGCTCGCTCTCCGCGTCCAGGGCGGAGGCCGCCTCGTCCAGGATCAGGATGGATGGATTCGAAAGGACCGCGCGCGCAATGGCGATGCGCTGTCGCTGCCCCCCGGAGAGCAGGCTGCCCCGGTCCCCCACCAGGGTGTCGTACCCTTCGGACTGCTCCAGGATGAAATCGTGGGCGTGGGCCGCCCTGGCCGCGGCCTCCACCTCGGCCATGGAGGCGTCGGGCCGGGCGTAGCGGATGTTCGCGGCGATGGTGTCGTGGAACAGGAGCACCTCCTGGCTCACGATGCCGATCTGCCGGCGAAGGGAGTCCAGGGTGACCTCGCGGATGTCCCTGCCATCGATCCGGACGGCTCCCTCGTCCACGTCATAGAAGCGCGGGACCAGATCCAGGAGGGTGCTCTTGCCGGCGCCGGTGGACCCCACGAAAGCGACCATTTCGCCGGACTCGACCCGAAAGGACACGTCATGCAGCACGGGCGTTGCCGGGCCGTAGCCGAATGAGACGTGGTCGAACTCCAGGGACTCCCTGTGCCTGGGCAACGGCGGCGCACCCGGAGGATCCTGGATCTCCGGGATGGTCTTCATGATGCTGAAGACGCGGTCCGTGGCCCCCTGAAGGGTTCGGAGCTCGTTGTTCACCCGCGCCAGATTCTTGATGGGGGAGTAGACCCTCGAGAAGGCGTAGATCATGGACATGAGCTCGCCCAGGGTGTGGTGAAAGTAGATCTTGCCGATCACCAGAACCCCGGGGAGGACGAGAAACACCGTGGAGTCCATCATGGGACCCAACCCCAGAAACCAGCGGTTCCACCTCATGATCTTGCGATAGAGCTCCCGGGCCAGGCCTTCGAACCGTCTCGACTCTCCCTCCTGCGTGCAGGCGGACTGGATCACCTTGAGGCAGAGGAGCGTCTCCTGGTAGGTTGAGGTCACATAGGAGACCGCTTCCTGAACCCGGGCCGAGTGCTTTTTTACTTTCCGTCCGAAGAGGCGGATCAGGCCTATGATGACCGGTGCGGCCACGCACACGAGAAGCGTGAGCCGCCAGTTCATCAGCAGGAGGTACGCCAGGAAGACGAGGGCCGTGAGCGGGTGCTGCACCAGCCCGATCAGGATGTTGGCGATCCGCTCCTGCATCACGGTGACGTCGGCCGTGGAGCGGGAGATGAGCTCTCCCACCTTGTGGTGGTGGTAGAACTTCAGCGGGAGCGAAACGAACCGCCGGAACAGGTCCACCCGAATGCTCATGATGGCGCGGTTGGAAAAGGCTGCGGCCGAGAGCTGGCTCAGGTAGAGGGTGAGGGACTTGAAAAGCACGGAGACGAACGCCACGAGCGTCAGCAGGATCAAGAGGCGGTTCGGGGAGACCCCCTCCACGATGACCTTCTCGGTCCGCTCCACCGAGAAGAAGCCGTCGCCGAATCTCACCCAGGGGATTTTCCAGGTCGCAGGCTCGCTCCCCGTCTTCATCCCCTCGTCCACAAAGGGTTGAAGGAGATAGGCCGGTACCACCACGAAGAGGGCGGATATGGCGGTCAGCACAATGGCCGTTGCAACCAGTCCCTTGTGCTCCCGCACGTAGTGGGCGATCTCTTTTCCCAGAAGCCGATCAAGCATGGAAACCCTTTTCCAGTACCGGCCGGCTTTTCACCTTGTCAAACCCCATGTTTCTTCATGCCCTTTCTTCGTCATCTTCGTGGTGATTTTCAAAGCAAAAAGCGACCCTCGGCCCACCTGCCCGGGATCGCCCTTTCCTGTACAACGGCCCCTTTCCCGGCGGAAACGAGCCGGTGCCCATCCATAAACGAGCTTTGGGCATTGCTGCGTTTCCAATTCGGAAAGGAGGCTACATGGCTCCGATCAACCTGGAGATCACCAGCCGCTGGACCTCCGAGGTCCCCTCCCCGATCTCCAGCAGCTTCTGGTCCCGGTAGAAACGCTCCACGTCGTACTCCTTCATGAGCCCATACCCCCCGTGGAGCTGCACCGCGTGGTTGGCGCAGCGGTACATGACCTCGGAGCAGTACAGCTTGGCCATGGCCGCCTCCTTGCCGAAGGGCTCGTCATTGTCCCGGAGCCAGCAGGCCTTGTAAAGGATCAAGCGCGCGCATTCGATTTCCATGGCCATGTCCGCGAGCTTGAATGCGTTGACCTGGAAGGTGGAAATGGGCCGTCCGAACTGCTCCCGCTCACGGCTGTACTTCAGGGCCAGCTCGTAGCAGCCCTGTGCGCCCCCCAACCCCATGGCCCCGATGGAGAGACGACCCCCGTCCAGGGTGGAGAGCATCTGCCGGAACCCGTGGCCCCGCGTGCCCAGCAGGTTTTCCCGGGGTACGCGGCAGTCGTCGAAGTAGAGCTCGCTCGTGTTGGAGCCCCGCCACATCATCTTCCTGTGCATCTCCCGGGCCTCGAACCCGGGCGTCCCGGATTCGACCAGAATGCAGGAGAGCTCAGGACGGCCGTCCTCCCGGGTGCCGGTACGGGCCAGGACCGTCACGCCCGAGGTGATGTGTGTTGCGGCGTTCGTGATGAAAATCTTGCTCCCGTTGATGACCCACTCGTCCCCGTCCAGGACGGCTGTGGTCCTGGAGTTTCCGGCGTCCGAGCCTGCGTTGGGCTCGGTCAACCCGAACCCCCACAATGAATCGCCGGAGCAGAGCCTGGGCAGGTGGTTCCGTTTCTGCTCCTCACTGCCGAAGTAGTAGAGGGGGCCGATGCCCAGGGAGTTGCCGGCCGCTACGGTGGCTGCGTGCGAGCCGTCCACCCGTGCGATCTCCTCGGTGGCGATGATGTAGGAGACGTAGTCCATGCCCTGGCCGCCGTACTCCTCGGAGACGAACATCCCGAAAAGACCGAGCTCGCCCATCTTTCGCATGGTGTCGTAAGAGAACTCCTCCTTTTCATCCAGCTCAGCCGCAACGGGCTTGATCTCCGCCTCTGCAAACTGTCGCACCGAATTCCTGAGAATCTCCTGCTCCATCGAAAGACTGAAATCCATGGTCACTCCTTCCGATCCGATTCAGGGACGAGAGGTGGGTCATGTTTTTCAAACGAAAACGGGGCGTTGCAACTTGATTCAGGCACGACTATAGCCGTGAACAACGAATATTGTCAAATGGAAAGTCTCAATACGGCGTTTGACCCCGGGCTCACGCAAAAAAAAGGTCCCTGCCGCTCCTTTCAACGCGGCAGGGACCGTTGCTTCAACGCCCCGGACAAAGGCGTTCTCTACCTCAGGCGGTCACTCCAGGATCATCTTCATCTGGCGCACCTCCACCTCCATGTCCAGCTTCTGAAAGAGAACCTGGAGCTCCCTGCGGACCTCTTCACCACGGGCCTTGAACGCAACGAGAATTCCCTGAACGCCTCTCTTGCGAACAATCTTCTCCAGCTCCTCCCGTCCTCCCAGCACCGGATATCCCATGATCTTTTTCTTGAACTTCCGGGGATTGTCGTCGAGGAAGCCGACGATAACCAGCCCCAGGGACGGGTTGTTCTCGATCTCCTTCGCGGCCATTCGGCCGCCGGTGCCGGCGCCGTAGATGAGCACGGATTTTCCCTTCTGCTTGCCCTTCTTCACGCCCTCATCCACCAGGCGAAAGGAAAGCCTCGAAAGGGAGATCAGCAGAAGCAGCAGAACCCAGTGGATGATGAAGACCGCCCGGGAGAAGCTCTCGAACCGATAGACGAACAAAAGGATCAGCATGGCCATCACCGTTCCCAGGGTTATGGCCTTGATGTAGTCGATCAGGTCGCTCAACCCCGTAGCCTCCCAGATCCCCCGATAGATGCCGAGGACGAAGAAGCAGAAGATCTGGCAGGCCACCACGATGGGAAGGGAGTTGAGGAAGAAGCGGAAGTTCTCTCCGATCAGGTAGTACACCGGCCCTTCGAAGCGAAGAAGATACGCGGTGTAGTAAGCGGCCGTGATCAGGATCAGGTCCAGGATGACCTCGAAAAGCCTTCTGCGGTAAGTAAACTGGATCAGGATGGGTGTGATGGTCCCCGTTCCCTCGCCCGACAGGATGGACCGCTCCTCGTACACCTTGACCCTGGCCAGATAGATCCAGAAGAACCCGACGAACAGGAGATAGAACAGGATGAGCACCAGGGTGATGCCGATGCTCAGGGAGTTGACCGCCAGGGCGATCAGCCCGGATGCCGCGGCGAACCCATAAAGAACCATCACGGCCATGCGCTCTGAGAACCCGATCGCCACCAGGCGATGGGACGAGTGGTCCCGCCCCCCCTGGGAGATGGGCCGGCGAAAGAGCTTGCGCATGAAGCTCACAAAGCCCGTGTCCAGGATGGGGATGAAAAGGATCAGAATGGGAATGGCGATGACGGAGAGCAGCTTGCCCGCGCTGTATCCGACCGACTCTCCCCCGCCGCCGACCATGGTCATGGACGCCATGATGAAGCCGAGGAAGAGGCTGCCGGCATCCCCCATGAAGATGGAGGCCGGGTTGAAGTTATAGGCCAGGAACCCCAGCAGGGCCCCCAGGTAGACGGAGCAGAGGACCAGGAAGGGGACCGTGAGGGGCGCGACAACCGGGTTCATGTAATGGGTCAGGAACAGGAAGATCCCTGCGATCAGGGCCACCCCGGCCGCAAGACCGTCCATGTTGTCAAGCAGGTTGAACGCGTTGGTGATCCCCACGATCCACAGGATGGAGAGGAACAGATCCGCCGTCCTGGAAATGGTCCAGTCGAGGCGGAACCCGAAGGTCATGAAAACGGATACGATGATGATCTGAGCGGCCAGCTTGTGCTGGGGCACCAGGCTGACGATGTCATCCACCAGGCCCAGGAGGAAAACGCCCGACGCGCAGAGAATGACGGGAAGAAAGGGTTTCCCGGCCGACTCCCAGTCGAGGATGAGAACACCCCCCGTCCAGACTCCGACCGTGGCTATGAAGATCGCCACGCCGCCGAGAAGCGCCGTTTCCTTCTTGTGCCATCGGGTGTCCCGCGGGACGGCCACCTGTCCCGTCGCACGAGCCAGCGAACGGACCAGGGGCGTCAGGATCAGAGAGAGACCCAGGCTCGCCCCGAAAAAGGCCAGGTAATGGTATGCGGAAAGAGATTCCATGTGGGCTGTTTACCTTGCTCCTTGCACCTTTCTCCTTTGACCTGCAACCTCTCTATACAAGACCTCGAGGCCCTTCACAAGCCTTTCCACGCCGGCGCACGAAAGCGCGCACGCTTCCTGCGCCCGCGCCATATGGATCACAATGCCGTGTCCGGAGATCATGGAGCGGGTTCTCCTCCACGGCCTCCCGCCGGCCCGCCGGGCGGAAGGAGATCCCCGATGCCGCGGACGATGTTCTCGACAAAGACATCGCAACCGCGTTGCGTCAGATGACATACGTCGTTGAAATAGTCCCTGCCTCGCGGCATGCGTTCCTCCTGGTCCACGAGCCGAACCCCTTCTGAAAACCGCTCCTCGAGATTCCGAATGACGCGGTTGTGCGCCTGCAACCCCTTGACCACGTGCTCCCGCTCTCCCCAGATCTCCACGGCGCAGCTGTGCAGGCAGTAGTCCAGGGCGCCTTCCTGAAAACGCTCCAACGTGTAGTTTTCGGGAAGGTAAGAGCAGAACGTCATGAGGATCACGGGCTGCTTCCGTTCCCGGGCCAGATCGAGGAGACTCGTGAGGTTGCGCTGGAAGGCCTGCACGGTCTTGATCTCGCCCCCAAAGCGGACCATGGAATCCTCGGGCCGGTCCCTCGAGATGTAGGCGTCCGGCGCGATCACCTTTTCATGCAGCCTCGTCCCCCGGTAAATCAGGGCGTAGAGGAGGGCGAGGTCGGGCCATCCGGGACGACGCTCGAACCGGTTGATCACCCGATACCAGGAGTAGTGCCCGTAGTCGGGCCGAAAGACGTCTTCAGGGCAGTTGTTCAGCCGCAGCTCGTTGATCCCGTGGTACACCAGGACCAGGTCGAAATCCCTCGCCGCAGCCCTTCGGTACTTGTACCAGCTGTCGAGCGTCGTGTGCCCCGGCCTGGCCAGGTTGTGCACCCGTACCTCACGCCGCGCCGCCAGGGTCAATCTCTCCTGGAGGGTCTGGGGAATGGTTCCCCAGTCCTCGTGCAGGACCGAACCGCCCAGGAGGAGGACGTCCAGGTCCCCCTCCCCGCCTTCCTCGGCCTCGAGCACCGCCCTCAGCTCCGGGTAGTAGAAGTAGAGATTGGGGCTGAGAAACGGCGCCTCGGCTCGCAGGGACCACTCGGTCCGGCATATCCCCTCCAGCAGGACCAGCGCGAGCACCCCGCAGGTCCCGACAAACAGGATCTTCTTCCAGGTCTGCATCCGCTTCATCGCTCCACCAGGGAGACCAGGTAGATCCCGAGGAGCAGGAACACCAGGTTGGAGAACCAGGCGGCGAGCACAGGGGGAAGCACACCGGAGAGCCCGAGAGACCGGGAAAACCCGAAGGTGAGCATGTAGAGAAACCCGATTCCCATGCCCATGGACACCGCCAGCGGCATGCGAAGACGGGTCTGGATCAACGGCACGGGGATCCCGATGAGCACCATGATGAGGATGATGAACGGATAGGCCAGCTTGATGTGCATGTCCACCAGGTAGCGCGTGTTGTCGTAGCCCTCGTGCCTGACCTTGGATGCGTACTTCTTCAGCTCCCGGTAACCCATCTCCTCGGGGTGCTTGACCGGCCGCACAAACGTCTCCGGCGTCTCGGCCAGGTCCATGCGAAGGGCGTCGAACTCGCGCATCGATAGTCGCCGTCGGGTTGCCACAGTGGAAAAAAAGCCAGGGTCAACATCGACTACCATATCGAGCTGGATCGGCACTATTACAGCGTCCCCTATCAGCTCGCCAAACAACAGGTCGACGTGCAATTCACCGCCACGACCGTCGAACTCGACTTTCATTCCTCGACGCCAGTCAAGACCCGAACTGGCGTCATTTCAAGATGTTACACTACTGCCCACTGTAAGACCCTACCAACGAAGGTGCGGAATCGTGAAAAAATGCTATAAAGTTCAGTCATAACGCATTTTGTGGTTGACAATGTAAGACCCCACATGATATAGAGCCTCCATGGCCCATCTCCACAAAAAAGTCAAAAAGGGAAGACCTTACTACTATGTCCGGGAAATGGCCCGGGTCGATGGAAAACCCAAGGTCGTCAACCAGG